>CAYVLM010000077.1:0-6891 GCA_964452225.1 uncultured Steroidobacteraceae bacterium
CGCGTAGCCCTCGGCGCTGGGGGGTCCGTCCCATCCGAGCATGCCGTCATCGGTCACGCTGAACACGTACTGGCGCTGGACGAGATTGTCCTGCGTGAGGTCCAGCACCCAGACCACGCTGTCGGGCTTGGACCAGACGCCTCCTCCGGGGTTGCCCGCCCACATGGTCGCGGCCAGGTACGTGCCCTGCTGGAGGACGATCCCGTCCCGGTGCAGCTCACCGCGTGAAGACTCGTCGTGCGTCGGCTTGGCCATCCAGGCGCGGATCTCATCGCCGGCTGCGATGGACCGGTCTTCCTCCACTAGCCACACACGCGCATCCTCTGCGTAGAAGGTCTCAAGGTCCGGTTCTCCCTGGTGGCCATTCCATGCGGCGATCAGGCCGTCGACGATCTGGGCCGGCGTTGCGTTCACCTGCCAGGGCGTCGCCGTCGGGGTCGCGGCCGGGCCGGGTATGGAGGGGCGATGGCCCGTCTGGTTGGCGACGTAGAGGCCGATGGCGGTCGCCAGCATGACCATCGCAGCCGCCACGGTCACCCACGCCGTCACGTGCGACAGGCTCAGCCACGATCGTGCGGTCGTCCTGCGCTGGGAGACGGTGTCGATCTCCCGCATGACCTCGGCCAGCAGGTCGTCGGAGGCGGTCGCCAGGCGACGGTCCACCCAGGACTGCAGCAGCGGCTGGATCCGGTCGTTGCGGTTCATGGCAGGGCTCCTCGCATCGGCACCAGGCGGCTGTCGGCATCGATGGCGGCGTGCATCGCCTCCTCGGCGTAGTGCAGCCGCGACTTGGCGGTCCCCAGCGGCACACCCAGGATCTCCGCCACCTCCGGCGGGGAGTACCCCGCGTAGTGCCGCAGGACGAGCACCGCCCGCTGCGGCGGCTTGAGCTGGGCCAGCGCACGGTCGACCGTATCGCGATCGGCCACCTCCGCCTCGAGGTGCTGCCGGTCGGCCAGCGTCAGCGGGAGCTGGCGCAGGTGCCGAACCCGCCGCTCTCGCTTGATGAGGTCCAGGCAGGTGTGCGCCAGGACGCTGTGCAGCCACCCGTCGAAGCAGTCGACATCGCGCAGGCGGGGAAGGTCACGCCAGACCCGGACCAGGGTCTCCTGCATGGCGTCGTCGGCCAGGGACGCGTCGTGGAGGATCAGCGACGCCACGGCGCGAAGACGCTCGATCAGCGCGCCGGCAAGACGCTCGAACGCTGCCTCGTCGCCGCGCTGGGCCAGCTCCACCAGTGCCGGTGGTACCTGCATGGCACCGCCCCTCCCTCAGGTCGCCAACTAGGGCGACTGCCGGGGCTTGGCGGTTCAAACCTCGCAGCCTGGACGTGAGCCGAAGGCGACGACCGGGCCAACCTTCGCCTGCGCCTGCGCCAGGCGGATAGGGCGAAGCGGCCCGATTGGGCCGCTTCGTTGGTCCTGAACCGATGGTGAGCGTTGAGACTAGTGAGCCGCCCGATCGGAGGCGTCGTACACGATCGACCCCTCGTACACGCCATGCGCGCTGTCGTCGACGATCGACTGGACCAGGTGGCCGGTCCCGCCCCCGGTGGCATGCGCAAAGCGACCGGTGCCGCCCGTGATCTCCCACCACTCGATCTCGATGGTGCTGAGGCCCGTCGTGAAGTCGACCACGAAGGAACCGCCGTAGGCGTAGGTCAGCGTGTCACCGTTGGCGGCCGTGATGGTTGACAGCCCCTCGTCGAAGGTGCCCTCCATGGTGGTGGCGGTCATGCCGGTCACGTACATGCAGTGCGTGTTGCTCTCGGCGTAGCGGCCGAGATGCGTGGCCGTGCCCCGTCCCTCGTAGGCGGAGAACCAGTAGGCCGATGCGTCGCACCGATCGGCTCCGTCGGCGCTGAAGGTCTGGTCCATGAGGAACTGGTGGGTCGTGAAGATCAGCTGGATCGGCATCGCCCGCTCCGGCTGCCCGCGGCTGGCGGCGGCGGGCTCTGCCGCGCTCGCCAGGGCCATCGCCAGCAGGGCGGACACGGACAGGACGGACATGAGCTTGCGCACAGGGTCTCCCTCCCTTGAAATCGTCGTCCCCCAGGGCGACGCCAGGCCGCCTCCGGTTCAAAGGCGCCGGGCGCTGCGAGCCCGATGCCCACGGGATGGTCGCCCAGCAGGCGTGCTCGATCCCGCCGCCGATCGCGTCGTCCTGCAGGCATGCAGGAGCGGGCCCACGCGGTCGGTGCGACGCTCAGGGTTGACCGCAGCGCGCTCGGCGGCACCCGTGTGGAGCTCGTGGCGGGATAGGTATCGACCCGGACTCGGATTCGTGCCTGCCCGCGATCTGTGGTTGCGCCCCGTCAGCCGGCTGCGGCCCAGGCGTCTATCTCCGCGAGCAGCGCTGCCTTGCGCTCAGGCGTCGTGAACGCATGCCGCGCACCGCGGCGCTGAAGCTCGGCCAGATCGTCGCGGGAGAGCCCCGCGAGCCCGACAACGTGGCGGAGCTCGTCGGTCAGCGTCGTGTGGAAGAACGGCGGATCGTCGCTCGAGATGGTCATGGTCACGCCCGCGCGCCAGAAGGCGGCGACAGGGTGCTCCTCGAGCGACGGGAAGAGCCCCACACCGACGTTCGATGACGGGCAGACGTCCAGCACGACCTGGTCACGGATGAGGCGGTCGAGCAGCTCCGGATCCCGGATCGCTGCGACCCCATGCCCGATGCGGTCCGCCTCGAGGACGTCGAGTGATTCAGCGATGCTCGACGGCGGCCCCATCTCACCCGCGTGCACCTCGAAGCCGAGACCCAGGCGGCGCGCGGCGCGGCGGTAGTCCAGGAACTCGTCCACGGGCGCCGTGCCCTCGATCCCCGTGAGAG
This sequence comes from uncultured Steroidobacteraceae bacterium, assembly GCA_964452225.1. Taxonomy (GTDB): domain Bacteria; phylum Chloroflexota; class Limnocylindria; order QHBO01; family QHBO01; genus CAVXEH01. Next base: position 2,830 of record CAYVLM010000077.1, read on the forward strand.
CCAGTCCGACGATGGGTGCATCGGCCTCCTCGACCAGGCGCACGGTCGCATCGGCCTCTGCCTTCCCGAAGGTGCGGATGGTGTCGACGACGATGCCGACCCGCGTCGTGGGCCCGGCGGCCGCAAGCCCTTGCCGCAGGGCGGCCCACATGGCCCGGGGCTCCATGCCGTTCCGGACGATGATCATGGCGGTGAAGATGGCTTCCGAATAGACGACGTGCTGCGCCGCCTGGCCGAGTGCGAATGCGGCGGCAACCTCCTCGAGGTCGTCGGGTGTCCGCACGAACTGGTTTGCGGACATGTAGGCGTCCAGGAATCCCTCGAATGTGGGATAGGTCCCCGGATAGCGTCCGTCGACGAGGCCAAGAGCGCTGGCCGGGTCAGCCGCGTGGCGCTCGGCAAGGGTGCGGGCGGTGGCCTCGGTGATCGAGCCGTTCAGGTGGACGTGCAGCTCGACCTTCGGAACGGTGGTTAGGTCGCGTTCGCTGGCGAGGTTGGACAACGTTCGCTTGCCTCCGGGAAAGCGTCCGCCAGGTGCGGTCGGCGAATTGTCCCGGCTCCCGCCGCGGACGTCAACCTCGTGCGCTGCGACCCCGCGGGTCAGCGATGCAGCTCGACCTTGCCGGTCTCGAAGGCGGCCGGAGCGGAGGTGTGCTCATGGACGATCTTCCAGCCGTCAGGCGTCCTGTGCAGCGCCCAGGTGAGCCGGTTGTTCATCGCCCCGCAGCTCGGTGCCAGGCATCGGCGTCGTCGTAGGACCACCGTCCCCACAGGTCGAAGACCCGCACGTCGGTGGCGTAGAGGGAGACGAAGCCGTCCACGTCCTTGGTGCGCACGGCGGTTGCATATCGGTCCGGCGCCTGCTCGATCTCGGAGTTCTCCACGGTGATGCTCTCTCTTCAGTGCGGTTCCTGTCGCGGGTCGGGCGGTCGGGACCGAGTATGCGCATCATGCGCCCAGTGCGGCCCTGCACCAAGATCAGGTCGCGGATTCGGAGACATCGGCAATGAAGTCTGGCATCGCGACGGCGGGTAGCGCCCGGGTTTCCTCGGCGAGGGCGACCATGTCGGCGTTGTAGGCGAGCATGGACGGGAGCATGCGGTTGAGATAGGCAGCGTCGAAGCTCGTCCCCCTGTCGCTGGCGTGGTCCAGCTCGGCCATACGGCCTGCCAGCCACTCGAAGTCCTGCGCGATCCAGGGCGCTTCGCGGCGTTCCCGCTCGGCCCCGACCATGGGCGCCATCCACCCCCACCACATCCGGATGGACTGGCCACGCTGCTGGTGCACGAGCTCCGCCTCCAGGTGCCCCGAGCGGACGAGTTGACCAACGCCCTCCCAGAAGTCGGCGATATCGAGCACCCTCGGAGGAATGTCCTCGTGCGCCTGCTGGTCACGAATCGCTACCAGGGCCGCGACCCGCATGCGGGCCATGCGCTCCGAGCCGAGCCACTCCCGGTCCAGCGCCTTCAGCTGCTCGATGGCGTCGGCATGACGCTGCATCCGCAGCTGTCGATAGATCGCCACGAAGGTGGCCGCCAGGACCAGCCCGCTGACGGCCGTCCAGAGCCACTCCGATCCCGGCCCGATGATGGCCATGCCATGGGTGTTGATGAACGTCACGCCCGGCCCTCCAGCCTCTCAGGGTTGAACCCCGGCCGACCCTAGCACGCAGAGCGACATCAACAGCCCAAGAACCCTCACTGCCCCTGCGCCGCGCGCTCCCGCCGGGATCGTTCGCTGCGTAACTCACCCGCCGGCCTACAATCGGCTTCGTTCCGAGCACTTGGCGGTCTGCGTGCCTGAAGCATCCTCATCTCACTCAGAGAGTGCGGTCGCGCCCGAGGCGTCGCCCCACCTCCACCATGGGCCGGACACGCATCCGGGCCCGGCTGCCGCCGCTCCGCGCGCGCGGCTCGACGCCGCCGTGGCTGCCGTCCGCGATAACCGGGACGCCTGGATCGCCACCTCCGCGCGCGAGCGGATCACGCTCATCGACCGGCTCGTCCGTGAGGTGGCGTCCGTGGCCGACGAGTGGACCGCCGCCTGCATCGCCGCGGAGGGCCTCGACCCCGGTGCTCCGGAGTCCGGCGAGGAAGCGCTCGTCGGCCCGTACTTCGTCATCCGGAACCTCCGTCTCCTCCGTCGCTCGCTGGAGGCCATCGACCGGGGGGCGGCGCCGCACATCCCGGGGCGTGTCACGACGCGGCCGGACGGGCAGGTGACCGCCGGGGTCTTCCCCGGATCGCTCCTCGACAGGCTCTTCTACCCCGGCATCAGCGCCGATGTCTGGATGGAGCACGGCGTCACGATCTCGGACCTGGTTGCCACGCAGGCCGTCGCCTATTCCCGGCCGGCTGCCGGCCGCGTCTGCCTGGTCCTGGGCGCAGGCAACGTCTCCTCCATCGGCCCCATGGACGTGCTGCACAAGCTCTTCGTGGAGAACCGGGTGGTGGTCCTGAAGACGCACCCGGTGAACGGCTACCTGGCGCCGATCCTGGAACGAGGCCTGGGGGCGCTGGTCGAGCGCGGCGTCCTGCGCATCGTGCAGGGCGGATCCGGCGAGGGCGCGTACCTCTGTGCCCACCCCGGGATCGACGAGATCCACATCACCGGGTCCGATCGGACCTACGAGGCGATCGTGTTTGGCTCCGGAGACGAGGGGGAGCGCCGGCGGGAGCTGGGTGAGCCGCTCAGCCACAAGCGGGTGACGGCCGAGCTCGGGAACGTGAGCCCGGTCATCGTGGTCCCGGGCAGGTGGAGCGGTGGGGATCTCGAGCGCCAGGCGGAGAACGTGGCGACCATGCTCACGAACAACGCGGGGTTCAACTGCAACGCGGCGCGCGTGGTCGTCACCAGCGCCGCGTGGCCGCAGCGCGCTGCGTTCCTGGACGCGCTCGGGCGGCGGCTGGATCGGATCCCCGCTCGCCGTGCGTGGTACCCGGGAGCCATGGACCGGCACGCGATGTTCATCGCGCGTCACCCCGATGCGCGGCTGTCTTCTACGGGTCCCTCGGGTCCGCCTGGCAGTTCCCCCGTTGACGGCGACACGGACCGCCTGCCGTGGACCCTCATCCCGGGGGTCGACCCGTCTGACGCCCGGGACCCGTGCTTCACGACCGAGGCGTTCTGCGGCGTGTTTGCGGAGACCGCGCTCGACGAGGCCGATCCCGCCGCCTTCCTGGCCCGGGCGGTGCGCTTCGCAAACGAGACGCTCTGGGGCACGCTGAACGTGACGATCCTCGTCGACCCGGACACCGAGCGTCAGCCCGATGTCGCGGCGGCCATGGATCGCGCCCTGGCCGAGCTTCGCTACGGCACGGTGGCGGTCAACGGCTGGGCGGCGCTCGGCTACGGGCTGGTGGTCACGCCGTGGGGCGCGTTCCCCGGCTCAAGCCCGTCAGACGTCCAGTCCGGCATCGGCTTCGTGCACGACACGTTGATGCTCTCGCGCGCCCAGAAGACGGTCGTCCGGGCCCCGTTCCGACCGCTCATCAAGCCGGTCTGGTTCGCAGGACACCGCACGATCCACCGTCTCGCCCCGCGGCTGGCGCAGTTCGAGGCCGCCGGCGGACTTGCGGCGGCGGCCATGCTCCCGTCGATCGTGGCGCTCGCCCTCCTCGGGTGAGCGGTCTGAATCCCATAGCTGCGCGAGGACCTCGGCGTGGGCACCTCCCGCGGGAGGCATTCCCCCGTGGGACCAGCCCTAGACCTGCTTGATGGGCTCGACCGGGCCGAGCTTCACGCCGGTGGCGTGAACGGGGCAATAGCCGTTCGGGTTCTTGGCCAGGTATTGCTGGTGGTAGTCCTCGGCGAAGTAGAAGTCGGTCGCGGGCCGGATCTCGGTCGTGATCTCGCCGTATCCCGCCTTGCGCAGCTCGGCCTGGTAGGCCTCGCGTGAAGCCTCGGCGGCGGCGGCCTGCGCATCGGTCCGGGTGAAGATGGCCGAGCGGTACTGCGTGCCGACGTCGTTGCCCTGGCGCATGCCCTGGGTCGGGTCGTGCGCCTCGAAGAAGGCCGCGAGCAGCGCCTCGTAGCTGGTCTGCTTCGGATCGAAGACGACAA
>CAYVLM010000077.1:6901-8029 GCA_964452225.1 uncultured Steroidobacteraceae bacterium
TGGCCGGTCTTCGCCGAGCAGACCTCGTTGTACGTGGCGTTGGGCGTGTAGCCGCCCTCGTAGCCGACCGCGGTCACCACCACGCCCGGCACCTCCCAGAAGTCTTTCTCCGCACCCCAGAAGCAGCCGAACGCGAACTCGGCGACATCGGTGCCATCCGGGTAGGGTGGCTTGAGCGCGACACCGTTGACGAAGTGGCGCTCGGCGGTGGGGATCGGGTCGGGCCGCCCCGGAAGGGCGTCGGCGGGCTCGGGCATGTGCTGCTTGCCCGGGTTCAGGAACGAGAACATGCCCGAGAGTGTATGGGCCGCGCATGACGATTGCGTGACGGCCGCATGAAGCCGTGCACTTGTCATATGCGCTCACCAGCCGCGTTAGACAGGTCCAATGACGCGGGCGCCGTCGGGAGGAGGCGCATCCACGCTCGGCGGCAGCGGCCATTGGCCGCGTTCGAGGCAGTGGAGCTGTCTAACGCGAACCACCGCAGCACCTGACGAGTCGGAGCCGATGGCGCCGCCTTCGCGCGCACCGCAAGCGCACCGGACCCGTCGGAGCCGATGGACGGCCGCGGGTAGAATTCACCGAGCGTTGAACTGCAGGGCCGATGGCGGCGCGTCATCGGGGCGGACCGGCGAACGAAGAGGAGGACGAGGAAGCTCATGCTGGCGATGGCGCTCAAGGAGCTGCGGCAGCTGCGCCGCGACCGACGGACGGTGGCGATGATGGTGATCCTGCCGGTCCTGCTGCTCGTGGTCTTCGGCTACGCGGCGCGATTCGACATCAACCAGGTGCCGACGATCGTGATCGGGGCCAACGCGGAGGCGGTGGCTGCCCAGCTGCCCAGCCGCCTGGACGTGCAGGCCACGCATCCCGACTGGACGCGGGCCGACGGGGTGGACGCCCTGCGCAGGGACGAGGCGACGGTAGTGATCGTCACGGACCCGAAGTCGCCGGCGATCCTCGTCGACGGGGCGAACCTGTTCGGCGCCCAGTCGGTGCTCCGCGCGGTGGCCGCCGACCCGCAGCTGCCCAAGGCCGAGGTGCTCTTCAACCCGGACCTCGCGACATCGGTCGTCATGGTGCCGGCCCTGATGGGGATGATCCTCGTCTTCATCGGCACCATCGCCA
>CAYVLM010000078.1:0-8007 GCA_964452225.1 uncultured Steroidobacteraceae bacterium
GCGCTGGGTGGCGACGACCAGGTGGATCCCCGTGGCGCGCGCCAGCTGGGCGATGCGGGTGATCGTCGTCTCGACCTCGTAGGCGGAGACCATCATCAGGTCGGCAAGCTCGTCGACGACGAGCACGACGTACGGCATCCGCGGCTCGCCCGGCTGCAGCGACTCGTTGTAGCCGGCGATGTTCCGCACTCCACGCTGGGCGAACGCGTGGTAGCGGCCCTCCATGGTGCCCACCGTCCACTTCAGGGCGTTGACCGCCTTCTCCGGCTCCACGATGACCTCGCAGAGGAGGTGCGGCAGGCCCTTGTACTGGGCCATCTCCACCCGCTTGGGGTCGATCAGGATGAGCTTCACCTCGGTCGGGTCGGCGTGCATCAGGAGGGAGCAGATGATGGCGTTGACACACACGCTCTTCCCCGAGCCCGTCGCGCCGGCGATGAGCACATGGGGCATCTTGGCCAGGTCGGCGCTGAAGGGCTGCCCGGCGACGTCCTGGCCGAGGGCGAAGGCGAGCTTCGAGTTGACGGCGATCTCCTCGAAGTTCGGGGAGCCGAGCACCTCCTTGAGGGTCACCAGGTCGAACGCCGAGTTCGGGATCTCGATGCCAACGAACGGCTCGCCCGGGATTGGCGCCTCGATCCGGATCGAGCGGGCGGAGAGCGCAAGCGCGAGGTTGTCCGCCAGCCCCTCGATGCGCGACAGCTTGATGCCCGGCTCGACGTCAAGGGCGTACTGGGTGACGACCGGGCCCTCCTGGATCCGCGCCACCTTGACGCCGATCCCGAAGTGGGCGAGCGTCTCGCGGATCCGCTGGCCCTTGGCCGTGAGGTCCATCTGCGCCGCACTCGACGGCGGCGCCTCGGCGAGCAGCCCGAGCGGCGGCAGCTCCCAGGTCCGCTCGATCCGCTCGAGCGCCGCGTCGCCGCCGGTGGGCTCGCCCTCGGGCGCGACGGGCTCTTCCGCGGCCGCGGTCGTGGCGTCCGCATCGCCGGTACCCGGTGCCGGCGCCGGGGAGGGCTTGGGAGACGCGTGCGGGGCCGGGTGGCCATTGGGTGGCGCCGTGGCTCGCGGCAGATCCGGTGCCCGCGGCCGGCGCACGATGAGCGGCGGCTCCTCCTGCTCGTCGCCTCCGCCCAGCGCGTCGCGCATCCGGCTCAGGATGCCCGGCCGCGCCGGTTCCGCCGCCGGCTCCGGCTCGGTATGGCGTGCCGTGGCGGCCGCCGGCCGACGAGGCGCAGGCGCCGCGGCCGTCCGGCGTTCCTCCCGCTCGGAGAGATACGCGGCAACAAGGTCCCCCACGGTCATGTTGAAGTAGAGCAGGAGACCCACGATCAGCAGCAACGAGAGGACGGCCCAGGCGCCCGGCCCGCCGAGCGCCGCCATGAGGGTGGCGCTCACCCCGTAGCCGATCACTCCCCCACCCTCGTATCGCTCCGCCGTCGCGAGCCCGCCACCGGCCGCGAGGTGGAAGGCGCCGAGGAGGGCGAGCGCGACCAGCACCGCGCCCGTGGCCGCCATCCAGCGCTCCACGGGCATGGTCTTCATCCAGAGCATGAGCGCGAAGCCGGCGAGCAGCGGCGGGGCGAACGCGATACCCCACCCGAGGAGATACCCGAGCAGGTCGTGCCAGGGCTTGACGATGGCGCCCGCCGCCGGCGCAAAGAGGGCGATGGTGCTCACGATGGCCAGGAAGACGAGCACCAGCGCCAGCAGCTCGCGAGCGACCCTGCCGCTGATCCGAACGGTGGTGGTCGCGCGGCGTCGTCGCGGCGAGCGGCGGCGACGGGTACGGCGCGTGCTCACTCGCGCCTCAGACCTCCATCACCACGGGCATGATCATCGGCCGCCGCTTCGTGCGCTCGTAGAAGAACCGCGACAGCGTGTCGTGGATCTTCGACTTGAGGTAGCCGAGCTCGGCCGAGTGCTCCTCTCCGGTCGGCTGGGCCAGGGCCTCGGCCAGGTAGATACGGGCCTGCTCCATGAGCGGATCGTCCGGATCGGAGAGGAAGCCGCGCCCCACCAGGTCGGGACCGCTCACCGGACGCCCGGTCTTCTCGTCGACGGTGAGCGCCACCATCACCACGCCGTCGGCGGCGAGGGCTCGCCGGTCGCGGAGGATGACTCCGTCGACGCCGTCGACGGCCGCCATGCCGTCGACCAGCACAGCGCCGGCGCCCACGCTTCCCGCCAGGCGGGCTCTCGACCCGTCGAACTCGACGACCTGCCCGTTCTCCAAAACGAAGATCCCGTCGGGGCGGACACCGGCGTCCTCGGCCAGCAGCGCATGCTGGACGAGCATCCGGTACTCACCGTGAATCGGGATGAAGTTCCGGGGACGCACGAGCGAGAGCATGAGCTTGAGCTCCTCGCGCGAGCCGTGCCCTGAGACGTGGCAGTGCTTGAGCGGCTCGTAGTGGACCATGGCCCCCTCCTTGAAGAGGTTGTCGATGGTCCGGGCCACCGCCTCCTCGTTGCCCGGAATCGGCGACGCCGAGACGATGACCGTGTCGCCCGGTTCCACGGTGATGGTCCGGTGATCGCGGTTGCTCATCCTGGTCAGCCCCGACATCGGCTCGCCCTGCGATCCGGTGGTCATGACCACCACCTGCTCGGGCGACAGCTTGCCGACCTGGTCCTTGCGCGCCAGGGTGCCGTGCGGGTCGGTGAGATAGCCGAGGTCGAGGGCGATGGCCGTGTTCTGCTCCATGCTCCGCCCCAGCACGACCATGCGACGCCCGAACGCGGCCGCTGCATCGAGCACCTGCTGCACCCGGCCGATGTTGCTCGCAAAGGTCGCCACGATCACCCGCCCCGGCGCCTCGCCGATCAGCTGGGACAGCGAGTCCCCCACCGTGCGTTCCGAGAGCGTGTAGCCGTCGCGCTCGGCACGGGTGGAGTCCGAGAGCAGGAAGTCGACCCCCGCGTTGCCGATCTCGGCGATCAGTCCCAGGTCCGCCCGCCGCCCGTCGGGCGGGGTCATGTCGATCTTGAAGTCGCCCGTGTGCACCACGCTGCCGGCCGGCGTGCGGATGGCGTAGCCGACACCGTCCGGGATGGAGTGGTTGACGCGGAAGGGCGTGATCGACGCCGAGCCGACGCGGAAGGTGGCGCCGGGCTCCACCGTGCGGATCGGGTTCGCGTCGAGGAGCTTGTGCTCCTTCAGCTTCCCGGTGACCAGGCCGACCGTCAGACGCGAGGCATAGATCGGGACCCCGGGCAGCTCCGGCAGAACGTACGGCAGCGCCCCGGTGTGGTCCTCGTGCCCGTGGGTGATCAGGATGGCGCGCACGCGCTCCCGGTTCTCCACCAGGTAGCTCGAATCGGGGATCACCAGGTCAATGCCAAGCATCTCCGGATCGGGGAAGGCCAGGCCGCAGTCGACCACCAGGATCTCCCCGGCGGCCTCGATCACCGTGATGTTCTTGCCGACCTCGCCGACCCCGCCGAGCGGAATGATGCGCAGGGTGTCTGCCATTCGGGCCTCGCTAGAAGAGGGTGAGCTGTCGCTCATCGTCGTTGCCTGTTGGTCCGTCGTCGACGGCACGCTCAGCGCCGGACGCCTCCGGGGCCTGGCCCGTCGGGACCACCGCCGATGCCGCGCGTTCCTCCTCGATCGCCTGGCGAGCCGTCAGCAGGGCCGCCGGCAGCCCGCGGATGTCGCGGAAGAGCGTCTCCCGCAGCGACGCCTGGTGCAGCGCCGCAGCTGGATGGTACATCGGGAAGACGAACCGCCCGCCACCGCGCCGCAGCCTGCCGTGCGCCTCCCCGATCCGCGTTCGCGGCAGGTAGCGCTGGAGCGAGTAACGGCCGAGCGTGACGATGACCGCCGGATCGAGCGCCCGCTCCTGGCGCCCGAGGTACGCCCCGCATGCGGCGATCTCCTCCGGCGCCGGGTCGCGGTTGCCGGGCGGGCGGCACTTCACCACGTTCGTGATGAAGACGTCCCCCCTGTCCCAGCCGATGGAGCGCAACAGCTCGGTGAGCAGCTGGCCGGCGGGCCCGACGAACGGCCGCCCGGTCGCGTCCTCCCGTCCGCCGGGGCCCTCGCCCACGAAGAGGACGTCGGACAGCGGGCTCCCCTCCCCCGGGACGGCCTGCGTGCGGCGGGTCGCAAGCGGGCAGCGCGTGCAGGCCCGGACCTCAACGGCGATCTCCGCCAGCAGCGCTTCCGTGCCCATCGGCTGCGGTCAGACCTCCCGTCCGCCTCAGGTGGCCGATGCGGTGCGGCGGCCTGGCCCGCATCGGCCCTCGCGCTTCCTACTCCCGGTCCGAGGACTCCGATGCCGCCCCGGTCCGTGCCATGTGCCGTTCCATGGCCGCCCGCCGGCTGAGGTTGATGCGGCCCATGCGGTCGATCTCGGTGACCACCACCATGAGCTCGTCGCCGATGGAGACCACGTCCTCGACGCGCGGGACACGATAGTCGGCGAGCTGGCTGATGTGGACCAGCCCCTCCTTGCCGGGGAGGATCTCGACGAAGGCGCCGAAGTTCATGATCCGGGTCACCTTGCCCAGGTATTCCTTGCCGACCTCGACGTCGCGGGTAAGCCCCTCGATCCAGCGGATGGCGCGCTGCGCCGCCTCGCCGGAGGTGGCGGCGATCTGGATCGTCCCGTCGTCCTCGACGTTGATCTCCGTTCCGGTCTCCGCGGTGATCTGGCGGATCACCTTGCCACCGGCGCCGATGACGTCGCGGATCTTGTCGACCGCGATCTTCATGGTGTGGATCCGTGGCGCGTACGGCGAGAGCTCGCTGCGGCTGGCGCTGATCACCGCGGTCATCTTGTCGAGGATGAAGAGCCGGCCCTGGCGGGCCTGCTCCAGCGCGTCGCGCATGATCTCGGGGGTGATGCCGGCCACCTTGATGTCCATCTGGAGCGCCGTGACGCCCTCGGCGGTGCCGGTCACCTTGAAGTCCATGTCGCCGTAGGCGTCCTCCTTGCCGTTGATGTCGGTGAGGACCGCGTAGCGGCCGGTGGCCGAATCGGTGATGAGACCCATGGCCACCCCGCCGACCGGCGCCGAGATCGGGACGCCGGCGTCCATCAGGGCCAGGGTGCTGCCGCAGGTCGAGGCCATGGAGGTGGAGCCGTTCGAGCTGACCACCTCGCTCACCACGCGGATGGTGTACGGGAACTCCTCCACCGACGGAAGGACCGGGATCAGCGCGCGCTCGGCGAGCGCCCCGTGGCCGATCTCGCGACGGCCGGGACCGCGCATCGGCCGCGTCTCGCCCACGGAGTAGGGCGGCATGTTGTAGTGGTGCAGGTAGCGCTTCTCCGTCTCCGGGGAGATCGTGTCGAGCCGCTGGACGTCGCTCGAGGGGCCAAGCGTGGCAATCGACAGGGCCTGCGTCTGGCCGCGCGTGAAGAGGCCGGACCCGTGGGTCCGCGGCAGCACGCCGACCTCCACGCTGATGGGCCGGATCGTCTGCGTGTCGCGCCCGTCGATCCGGATGTTCTCGCTGAGCACCAGCTCGCGCGAGGTCGCCTTGGTCAGCACGTCCATCAGCGCCGAGCCGATGCCGTGGCGTCGACGGATATCCTCGAGGCGATCGCCCTGCTCGGTGCGGCTGTAGTTCTCGCGCCCGCGCCGGATCTCGTCGGCGATGTCGGCACGCACCGCGTCGAGCCGCTCGGGCAGCCCGTCGGTCATCTCCACGAAGAGCTCCGCGGTCGCCTCCGCGTCGGGCATGGCGCGGTGGGCCGCCGCGTGCTCACGCCCGAAGACGAAGCGCATCAGGTCGGCGAGCTTCCAGCTGCCGGCGTCGGGGTAGAGCTGGTACGCGAGCTCGAGCGTGTCGTAGACGGCCGAGGGCTCCCACTTCGCCTCGGTCGGCAGGTGCCGCAGGACGAACGGGAGGTCGAAGGCCACGTTGTGGGCGAGGACCGGCGAGCTCCCGACCCACTCCACGAAGCGTGGCAGGAGGTCGGCCGCCGTGGGGGCCGAGGCGACGTCCGCATCGGACAGCCCGTGTACCTGGTGGCCCACGATGGAGCGGCCAGGGTTCACGAGCGATTCGAAGCGATCCACCACCTGCCCGTCGCGCACGCGGAGCGCAGCGAGATCCACGATGTACCCGTTCTCCGGCTTCATGGCGGTGGTCTCGATGTCGAAGACCACGAAATCCGAGCCACCCCGCGACAGCGCCGACGCGAGCTTCACGACCGAGTCCGCCTTGGGGCCGAGGAACGGCATCTTCTTGGGCGATCCGGCCGTGGCGACGAGCTTCTCCTGCAGGTCGATGCTCTTCTGCAGCTCGGACTGGCCGAAGGCGATGGCATCGGCCATGACCGCCTCAGGCAGGATCTTGGCACCGGCCTCGACCATCATCACCGCGTCGCGCGTGCCGGCGACCACCAGGTCCAGCTCGCTCGAGTCGAGCTGGCTGATGGTCGGATTGATGACGAACTGCCCGTCGATCCGGCCCACGCGAACGGCGCCCACCGGACCCAGGAAGGGGATGGAGCTGATCGCCAGCGCCGCGGATGCCCCGTTGACCGCCAGGATGTCCGGGTCGTTCTCCTGGTCGGCGGAAAGCACGGTCAGGACGACCTGCACGTCGTTGCGCCAGCCCTTGGGAAAGAGCGGGCGAATCGGCCGGTCGGTGAGGCGCATGGCCAGGATGGCGGCCTCGGACGGGCGCGACTCGCGCTTGATGAAACCGCCCGGGATCTTGCCCGCTGCGTACATCCGCTCCTCGTAGTCCACCGTGAGCGGGAAGAAGTCGACGCCCTCGCGCGGCTGCTTGCTGGCCACCGCGGTCGCCAGGACCACGGTGTCGCCATAGCGCACGATCACGGCGCCGCCGGCCTGCTCGGCCAGCTTTCCGGCCTCCAGCGAGAAGCTCTGCCCGCCGATCTCGGCCTCAACCTTGATTGCCACTGATTCCTCCGAAGATCTGTTCATTCCTGGTGCGTCGGTGGGCGGTGCGCCAGCCGGCCATGGGTGGACCCGCGCGCGACTCCCCGCTGGTCACCGGACGCTACGTTCTGGGATCGGCCACGGCGCGAAGCTGCCAGGCCGGCGGCGCGTGTGCGCCGTGAATGCGCGAGACCCAGGGCCCTCGGAGGCTCCTGGGTCGATCGCGGTCTGCTCGATTAGCGACGCAGCCCCAGCCGCCCAATCACTTCGCGGTAGCGGTCGACGTCGGTGCGGACCAGGTAGGCCAGCAGCCGACGGCGCTGGCCAACCAGCTTCAGCAGGCCGCGGCGCGAGTGGTTGTCGTTGGGGAAGGTTCGCAGATGGTCTGTCAGCGACTTGATCCGCTCGGTGAGAAGCGCGATCTGCACCTCGGGCGATCCGGTATCACCGTCATGGGTGGCAAAGTCTTCAACTATCGCGCTCTTCGCGTCCTTGGCGAGCGGCACAGATTCCTCCACATTCCGTTCTTGTCGTGCCGAATCGTACCAGATTCACCCCCGGCCGTGAGCGTACGCTTTCCGTACACCCGCCCGGCTGCCGGCCCCGTCATTCCGGGCGAGGGAGCTCGAGCACCACCCGACCCGTGGCCGGCGAGCTCGCCGCGTGCAGGCGCAGACCGTCGAGAGTCACCTCCAGCTCGCCCACGGCCGGCCCTGCGCCATCCGGCCAGCGCAGCGAGGCCGGGTACCGCCCGGGACCCGGCACAGCGGCCGGATAGTCGAAGCGGAGCACGCTGATCCCTTCCCTGCCCCCGTCGATGTGGGCATCGAGGTGGACCGGATGGCCGAGCAGCCGCCGCGCGGTTGCCACGTCGCCGGCGACCAGGCTCGCCCGCACCCTCGCGGACGAGATCGGCGCGCCGTCGTCGCGAACCAGGTCATCGGCCACGACGAGGTCGAACCCGGCTCGAGCGCCGAGGGCCGTCATCGTCGTCGGGGTCCCCGCCCGGTTGCGCCCGAACGCCGATGCGGGCGTCATCACCAGCGCCCGCAGCTCGATCGAGGGCGCCATCGAAGCCAGGAATGCCTCCGGCTCCAACGCCCGCAACGAGGCGTCGAAGCGGACAGCCAGCGGATGATCGAT
>CAYVLM010000079.1:0-7978 GCA_964452225.1 uncultured Steroidobacteraceae bacterium
TTCCCTCTGCGCACGTGATGACCTCTGAGCAGCTGCAGCTGCTGCCGACCGGGGCCCTGCCACCCCCGGAGCCACGTGCACGCCGCCCATCTCGCCGCGGCGCCGTGCCGGCCGGGACACCGCCGAGGCGCTCAGCCCCGGAGCCAGCACCCCATCCCGGGATTGCCTCGCTCCGGGCGGGGCTGGCCGGGGACGAGGATCGTGACGCTGGCGCCGCGCACGGCGGAAGCGCGGCCGCCAGCGGCTCTGCGCTGCAGCCGGAGGTGCGCACCGCCCGCTGACGGCCCGCTCTCCTATGATGGGCGGACGTTCAGCCGGGGGGCTGCGGCGCCGGCGCGGGCTGCGCCATCGGCGCGGGGAGGCAGGTGGAATGCGAGTGTCCCGACGTTCTGCCCTGGTCGTGGCGGCGGCCGCGGTGGTGGTCGCCGGCATCCTGGTTGCCGCGCTGCGCCCATGGTCCCTCGTCGGTCAGGCGAGCGCGACCCAGACCCCAACCGCCTCCACCGCCGCGGTCCCGCAGACGGCGACGCCGGTCCCAACCCCGACACCGTCACCCACGCCGTTGCCCACTCCGGCACCCACGCAGGGCTGGATCGCGTCGTCGACGGCGGTGCTCGCCACGGCCGGGGACGCGACGACCGCGCAGGCTCACCTCGGAGCGGGGTTCCCGATCCTCGTCGATCCGGTGTCCGCCGCCGTCGAGGGTGTCGTCTGGCGACGGGTGGAATGGCAGACACCGGGGCGTAGCGGCGCCGGCTGGGTTGCGGCGGCCAAGCTCACCGCTGCTCCGCCGGAGGGTCCAGGGGAGGCGGCCGTCGACGCGCTCGACGTCGACCTGGCCGGCTACCTCGCCGCCCTCGGCGACCGGGTTGGCCTGCGCGTGGTGGACCTCACCCGGGGGATCGCGTACGGCTACAACGCCGGTCGTTCGTACACGGTCGCGAGCTCGATCAAGGTGCCGATCATGCTCGCCTTCCTGACCCAGCTCGAGGCCAGGCATCGCGAGCCGACCGACGCCCAGCTGGACCTGCTGACCGCCATGATCGAGCACTCGGACAACGACGCGGCGACCACGCTCTACGCAGCGGTGGGGACCATCGCGGGCATGGACGCGTTCATGAAGTCGGTCGGGATCAGCGGGCTGCGCCCGCAGACCGCGTATGTCGGATGGGGCTGGAGCACCATCACCCCCAGGGCCATGGCCGCTCTCCTGGTGCTGCTCCAGCAGGGCCAGGTCCTGACCCCCGCGCATCGGGCGCTGGCGCTCGACCTGATGGAGCACGTCCTCCCCGAGCAGCGGTTCGGCGTGGGCGACACGGCGCCGGACGGCGCGACCGTCGCCCTGAAGACGGGCTTCGTCACGGCCCCGGACGGCCTCCTGGCGGTCAACTCGTCGGGGATCGTGACGGTGGGCTCGGAGACCTACGTGGTCTCGGTCTACACCGCGGGCAACGCCTCGCTGGAGGAGGGGCTCGAGATCGTCAACCACGTCTGCGCCACCGTTGCAGACATCCTCCCCTGAGCCCGCCCCCGGGGCGGCCCGCCTCTCACCAGGGCAGCAGCCCCTTGGAGGCATCGAAGACGCGGTTCATGACGACCGCGCCTGACGTGGCGTCGAGGAGGTTCGGCTGCGATGCGTCGAGAATGACGGTGGGGTGCATCCAGGCCTGGACCAGGGTGGATCCGCTGAAGGTCAGCTCCAGGATGAGCCCTTCCTCGGTCTGCTCGGACCAGGTCTGGTCAAACACGAAGTTGCCGAGGGCGTACCAGATCGGCTTGCCCTTGTAGACCTCCATGGCCGCGGCCCAGTGCACGTGGTTGCCGATGATCATGTCGGCGCCCGCGTCGATCATGGCGTGCGCCCAGGCCCGCTGCTGGTCGGTGGGTGCCGCCTGGTACTCGGTCCCCCAGTGCGGGTAGACGATCACCACCTGCGCCCCTGCGGCTCGGGCCGCGGCGATGTCCTCCGCGTACGTGTTGTCTGCCAGCTGCGCCGAGCCCGGGCGGGAGGGTCCCGCCGTGTAGTAGGGCGCGATCGAGTCGTAGGCCAGGACCGCCACCTGCACGCCGTCAACGGTGAACATGGCCGGAGCACGCGCCGCGGTGAGATCGGCGCCGGCGCCGGCATGCTCGATTCCCAGCTTGTCGAGCGCCGCGACGGTCTGGACGATCCCGGTCGGCCCGGCGTCGCCGATGTGGTTGTTGCCGAGCGATGCGAAGTCGATCCCCTCGTACACCAGGCCGGACAGCAGGGACTGGAAGAAGCTGAACCGGGTCCCGGCCGAGTGGTACGTCGCGTTCTTCGGCGCCGGCCCCTCGAGGTTGACCATCGCCAGGTCCGCCTGCCTGAAGAGCGTCCGCACCGTGCCGGCGTTGCCCGTTCTCTTGGTCTTGGGAAGCTGCCAGCCGAACGCCGAGCAGCACGTGCGGCCGGTGATCTCGGCAGTTCCACCCTGGAACGGGAAGTTGACGCCGCGCTTGAGGATGTGCACCTCGTAGTACACGCCACGGTCGAGCATGACATCGCCCGCGGCCGTGATGGTCCACGTCGACGACGGATCGAAGGCCTGGTCCGCCGGCGTTGCCGCCGATGCCGGGAAGGTGGCCATCAACGGCCACCCGTCGAGCGACGTGGCCCGGCGGGTGCCGAAGAGGGAGAGACCGTTCCAGCCGAGCGCGTGCACGCTGGGACCCACCTGCGCCGCGCGGAGGACGCCGAGGCGGTTGCGGTTCGCCGCGAGGTCCGTGGCGAGCGCATCGGCGCTGTCAGCCCGCGTCAGCCGCGACAGGTCCGTGCTCGACGGCACGCCGAGCGCGGCCAGGATCGGGCCGGCATCGGCTCCCACCACCTCGAGCCCGTCGAACTGGCCGTCACCGGCCAGGGCGGCCTCGACATCGGAAATGCCGATGGAGTCGACCGTCGAGCGGAAGTCCGCGACCGGCACGATCGGCTCGACCGACACCGAGGGGGTCGGCACCGGGGTAGGGGTCGGAGCCGGCGTGGGGCTGGCAGCGGTTGCCGCAGGCGAGGGGGACGCGGTGGCGCTCGGGCCGGACGAGCCGCAGCCGGCCAGCGCCAGCAGCAGGACTCCGATGCCCAGGATCGCGAAGGGTCGGTTGCGGCGTGATTCCATGGCGCAGAGCAGAGGGTATCCGCTCATGAGGGCATCGCGCTCGGCGCCAGCAACCGGCGCACGACCTCGAGGTATCGCGCCGCCTGGATCGGCCACGCGTAGGGCTCCGCCTGGCGTCGCGCCTCGGCCGCCATGGCCGCCGCGCGGTCCGGATCTCCGGCGAGCTCGGCGATAGCCACGGCCAGCGCCGCCGGATCCTTGCCGGGGACGAAGCACAGGGCGGCATCGGTGAAGTGGGCGCGGAAGGTGGCCAGGTCGCTGGCGATGACCGGGACGCCCATCGCCACCGCCTCGAGCAGCTTCGTGGAGAGCGAGAGCTGGAGGTACGGCTCGGGAAGCGACGGCACGAGCGCCAGGTCCGATGCCGCAAGGATCCGGGGCAGGTCCTCCTGCGGTACGCGGCCGTGGAGCACCACGCGGTCTGCCGTCGCGGTCCGGTCGATGACGGCCTCGATCTCCGCGCGGTGGGGCCCGTCACCGAAGACGTCGAACCGGACCGGGAGGTCGGGCGGCAGCAGGCTCACCGCGGCCACCGCCGTCTCGAGGCCGTAGATGCGCTGGAGGCTCGAGGAATGCACCAGGCGCAGCTCCCCGTCCTCCATGAAGGCGCGGCGCGGGTACCGGGCCGGATCGAAGAGGCGCGGATCAGCGCTGTTCATCACCACGGTGATCTTCTCAGGCGGCACGCCCCGCGCCAGGGACAGCGCGCGAAGCGGCTCGTGGACGGTGAGGATCGCATCGGCCATGGCAGCCGATGCGCGGGCAACGCCGCGGATCGCCGGGCGCAGGGGACGCAGCGGAGCCGCCGCGAATCGGTCATCGAAGAACGCGGGCATGTCCTCGTGCAGGTCGAGCAGGAGCGGGACGCCGGCGAGCTTCAGCGGGCCCGCGGCGGCCACGAGGAAGTCGGGCAGGGTCGCCACCTGGACCAGGCCGTACCGGCGGTGCCTGTGCTCGCGCGCCAGGCGGACGGCGGCCAGCCCGGCGAAGGCAGCGTACTCGGCCATGTGCCCGGCGAAGCCGGCAAACCGCCGGCTCACCGGCAGCCGCACGACCCGCAGCGCGTCGTCCCGCTCGTCCGCGGCCTGCCCCGGGTCGCGGAGCGCGAACACGTCGACCCGGTAGCCGGCCTCGATCAGCGCGTCCGCCTGGCGCCGGACGCGGGGATCATCCGGGAAGCTGGAGTGGACGACGATGGCGACGCGCGGCGCTCCCCCGTCGGCGCTCACCCGTCGCTCCTTCGGGCCTTCACCTCGTCCCAGAGCTCGTCCTTGCCGGCAAGATCCAGCTCGGCGAGCGCCACCCCGCGCTCGGCGGCCAGCTCCTCCACGGCCCGGTAGCGCTCGATCCAGCGCCGGTTGGCGGCCCGGAGCGCCTCCTCCGGGTCCAGCTTCATCCATCGCGCGAGGTTCACGAGCGCGAAGAGGAGGTCGCCCAGCTCGTGGAGCCGCGCATCACGACCCTGGCTGCCGTCCTGCAGGCCGGCCTCGTGGAGCTCCTCGAGCTCCTCGCGGACCTTCTCCCAGACTCCTCCGATCTCGCTCCAGTCCCAGCCGAGCGCGCTCGCCCGTTCCTGGATCTCGCGGCTGGCAGCCAGGGCCGGGAGCGCGCGGGCGACCCTGCCGAAGGCCGAGGGCTCGTCGGCGTCGCCAGCGCCGCGCTCCGCGGACTTGATGGCCTCCCAGTTGCGGATCACCTGCTCCGCCGTGCTCGCCTCGACGTCGCCGAAGACGTGGGGATGTCGCCGGATGATCTTCGCGCCCAGCGCGCGGTACACGTCGACGAGGTCGAACGAGCCCTCCTCGGCGGCCAGCTGGGCATGGAGGATGATCTGCAGGAACAGGTCGCCGAGCTCCTCGGCGAGGTCCGCGGGCAACCCGTTCTCGATGGCGTCGACCGTCTCGTAGGCCTCCTCGAGCACGAACGGCCGGAGCGTGGCGTGCGTCTGCTTGCGATCCCATGGGCACCCGTCCGGGGCTCGTAGGCGTGCCGAGATGGCCGCCATCCCGTGCGGTGAGGCGATGTTGTCGATGGGGTCGAGCGGCGGGATCAGCCACGCGCCCGCAGCGAGCCGGTCGGCGTCCAGCGACTCGACCGCCAGATCTCCTGCCCCGTCGAGCGAGCGGGCGCGGTGTCCGGCAGGGTAGAGCCTGGCGATCTGGGCCGCGGCGCCCGCCCATGCATGGCGTCCGGGGAGGACGGGCTCCTCGCTGGGCTCGGCGGGGAGGATCAGCAAGGGCAGACCCGGGTCCCAGGGCACGGTCGCCAGCCGCGCGGCATCCACGACCTGGAGCCCCGCCGCCGGGTCGAGCCCGGCGGCGTCGATGAGCTCGGCCAGCGGGCGGCGGCTTCGCGAGCTCACCCGCGCGTCAACCCTTGGTGGACTGGTAGGCGGGATCGAGCCAGTACCCGTCGGCCTGCTTCAGCTCGTCGCGCCAGCGCGAGTAGCCGACCGACTTCAGGGTGGACAGACGGTCGGCAGACACGTACATGGCCGGCGAGACACCCAGGAGCTTGAAGATGTAGATCCCGGAGGTAGTGGTGACCGGGGCGCTGACGTCGCCCACCTTGGCAAGACCCCAGATCGCCTGGTCGACGGCAGCCTCCTTCTCGTAGCGGGCGACCCAGCCGATGTCGCCTCCCGACGAGGCGGTGGACAGGTCGGCGCTCTCGGCTGCGGCCACCTTGTCCCAGGAGCTCGGGTCCGCCTCGAGCTCCGACTGAACCTTGTCGACCTGGGCCTGGGCGCTGTTCCGAAGTTCGAAGACCTCGATGATGTGATAGCCGAACTGGGTCTTCACCGGCTGGCTGATCTGGTCGAGCTGCAGCTTGGCGACCGCCGCGGTGAAGTCCGGGTCGAGCTGCGAGGTGTTCAGGTCGTACCAGCCGATGTCTCCGCCATAGCTGGCGGAGCCCACGTCGTCGCTGTACTCCTTCGCGATCGCCTTCCAGTCCGCGTTGGGCTGCACGAGCATTGAGCGGACCTTCTGGGCCTTGGCCAGCGCCGCGTCCCATTGCGCCTGGGTGGCCGTGCTCTGGTCGGAGGCACCGGGGAGCGGCTGGATCAGGACGTGGCGGACCCGCTCCATGGGCGATGCATAGCCGCTGCTGTCGAGCTGGATCTGGATCTGCGCCACGTGGCGCTGCGGCAGGTAGCGACCGACCACGTGCGAGCCGAAGTAGTCGGTGTAGGCGGTGACGAGCAGGAGGTCCTCGACGTACCTCCGGTACTGGGCGGCGGTCACGTTCACCGAGTCGAGAGCCTGCTGCAGCGTCTTGTCCGGCCCCGCCACGCGGATCTTGTTGACCTTCACGATGGCGTACGAGCTGTCCCCCTTGATCGGACCGACCAGGTCGCCCACCTTCGCATTCTTGGCGGCATCGAAGTAGGACCCGTACGAAGCGTCGCCCTCCTCGACCCAGCCGATGAGGCCGGAGGTGGCCTTCGTCACCGCATCATCGCTCGTGCTCGTGGCCAGGGTTGCGAAATCCGCGCCCCCCTTGAGCTGGCTCATGAGGTCGTCCGCCTTCGTCTTGGCATCAGCCCACTGGGCATCGGTCGGGGTCGCGCCGGACGCCGCGTCGGAGGGCAGCGCGTTGACGGTGATGACCGAGAGCTGGAGCCGCAGGGGCAGGGTGGTCCGGCTCGCGACCTCCTTGTCGATGGCGGCACTGCTCACCGTGATCCCGAGCGTGGGGGCCTGCTGCTCCATGAACACGCCGGTGGTCAGCGAGTCGGTCGCGGTGGAGACCACGTTCTGCGACGTCTGCTGCAGGACGGAGAGCTGCTGCTGGACGATCGAATCGCGAGCACCGCCGCTCTGCGCGGTGAGCTCGACCTCGTGGGCGTACACCTCCGAGGAGATGATCGCGGAGCGCACGCCGAGGTCGTCGATCGTCAGGGACTGGCCGCTGACATAGGCGACCTGCTGGAGGTGGTTGTCGTAGTACGTCGCCCAGGCGGTGGCCCCGAAGATCCCGATGGCGATGGCGATGGCGATGGCGAAGCCACCGACGATCAGCTGCTGGCTGCGGAGCTCGTCCTGCCAGCGCGGGCGGTGGCGACGCTCGAGAGTGGGACGGTTTCGAAAGGACATGGGAAGAGAGACTCAGCTGGGGCGGGAGGGTTGTGCGGGCGAGGGCGCGCGCATGCTACCCGATGCGCCGTCGGCGCGCCACGCTGCTGCTAGCCGCCGCGGCCGCGCAGCGCGTTGCGGATGGTCTCCCAGCGGAGGGCGAGGACGAGCAGCATCGCCTCGCGCACGATGCCGCGGCTCATCTTGGAACGGCCCGCCACCCGTTCGCGGAAGACGATCGGAACCTGCACGATCCGCGCGCCCCGCCGATGCGCCCACCAGGTCATCTCCACCTGGAACCCGTACCCCTGCGGCCCGAACTCCCTGAGGCGGATCGACTCCAGCAGCTCTCGCCGCCAGGCCTTGAAGCCGCCGGTGAGGTCCCGGTACGGGAGCAGCAGGACGACGCGGGCAAAGGTCGTCCCGCCCCGGCTGATGAGCTGCCGGTACCAGGGCCAGCCGACGGTGCCCCCGCCACGGACGTACCGCGTGCCGAGGACCAGGTCGGCATCGGCCATGAGCGGCGAGAGGAGACGGGGCAGATCGGCCGGATCGTGGCTGAAGTCCGCGTCCATCTGGACCACGGCCCGCACGTCCGGCCGCTCGAGCAGCGAGCGAAAACCGGCCCGGTAGGCTGCGCCCAGGCCCTCCTTGCCGGTCCGGTGGAGCACGTGCATCCGCGGGTTGGCTGCCGCGAGGGTGTCGGCGCGCTTCCCGGTCCCGTCCGGCGACGCGTCGTCCACGACCAGGAGGTCCGCCTGCGGGAGC
>CAYVLM010000080.1:0-7915 GCA_964452225.1 uncultured Steroidobacteraceae bacterium
CATTTAGGCCGGCCGCGAGATCCGCATCATCGTGCGGCCGGAGGAGATTGACGACATCGCCTCGAACCGCCTGGCGCGCGACGTCGTCAAGAAGATCGAGGAGCAGCTCCAGTACCCCGGCCAGATCAAGGTGACCGTCATTCGCGAGACGCGGGCGGTCGACTACGCGCGGTGACTGATCGCGCCGGCCTGGTGCGGGCGCTGGTCATTGGCGACATCATCGGGAAGCCCGGCCGCATCGCGGTCCGTCACGCCCTGCCCGACCTGCGCTCCGAGCTCGACCTCGACCTGGTGATCGCCAATGGCGAGAACCTCGCCGCCGGGATGGGAATCACCCCGTCGCTGGCCGAGGAGCTCCTGGGCGGCGGAATCGACGTCATCACCTCCGGCAACCACGTCTGGGACAAGCGCGAGATCTATCCCTACCTCGACGAGGGACGGCCCGTGCTGCGCCCGCTCAACTACCCCCTTGACGCCCCCGGCCGCGGGTGGCTCGTCCACCGCCTGCCCGGCGGGGGAGCGGTAGCCGTGATCAACATCATGGGCCGCGTCTACATGAACCAGCTCGACTCGCCCTTCAGCGCCATGGACGCCCTGCTCGACGAGGCCGCCGAGCCCCTGCCGCCGGTGCGGCTTGTGGACTTCCACTGCGAGATCACCAGCGAGAAGAACGCAATGGGCTGGTACCTGGACGGTCGGGTGACCGCGGTGGTTGGCACCCACACCCACGTGCCGACCGCCGATGCCCGGCTGCTCCCGAAGGGGACCGCGTACATCAGCGACATCGGCATGACCGGTCCGCGCGACTCGATCATCGGATTCCAGGTCGAGACCGTGCTGCCGCGCTTCCTTCGGCACCTGCCGACCCGCTTCCAGGTGGGGGACGGCCCGGTCAGCCTGAACGCCGTGGTGATCGAGGCCGAGATCGCCACGGGGCGGGCCACCTCCATCAGCCAGGTCCAGCGCACCGTCGAGGTCGGCTAGACCGATGGCGCCGGCCGCCGGCCGGAAGACGCCGCCGCCCGTGCCGCTCGCCGCCGTCGTGGGCCCGACCGCCAGCGGCAAGACGGCGCTGGCCATGGCGCTCGCCGGCCGTCTCGGGCTGGAGATCGTGGTCGCCGACTCGCGCCAGGTGTACCGGGGCATGGACATCGGCACCGCCAAGCCCACTGCGGCCGATCGCGCGGCGGTCCCGCACCACCTGATTGACCTCGTCGACCCGGATCAGCCCTTCACCGTTGCGCAATGGGTGGACGCGGCGCGGACCGTGATCCCGCAGATCGCCGCGCGCGGAGCGCTGCCGCTCGTGGTGGGGGGAACCGGGCTCTACCTCACGGCCCTGGTCGACGGCTACGACTTCGCCCGCCAGCCGTGGGTCCCCGACGTGCGGCGAGCGCTTGCGGCGGAGCTCGAGGCCTCGGGCCTGGCACCGCTGGTCCAGCGCCTGGCCCGGCTCGATCCCGCGACGGCCGGACGGACGGACCTGCGCAACCCGCGGCGCGTGCTGCGGGCCCTCGAGCGGGCCGAGGTGGCCGGACCGGCGCCGCCCCCGGCCGGGAGCCCGTACCCTGGTCGCCTGGCGCTCCTGGGGTTGGCGCGGCCCCGCGAGGTGCTCTACGGGCGCATCGACGCCCGGGCAGCTCATCTCTTCGCGTCGGGCCTGCTCGACGAGGTTCGCGCCCTGCTCGACGCAGGCTACGGCCCGGGACTTGCGCCGATGACCGGCCACGGCTACCGCGAGGCGGCCCGTCACCTGGCGGGGGAGTGGTCCCTCGACGAGGCAATCGCCACGACCGCGCGGCGCACGCGCCAGTACGCCAAGCGCCAGCTCAGCTGGTTCCGGCGCGATCCTCGCATCGTCTGGCTGGTGGCCGGTGACGGACCCGCGGATGACCCTCGGCTCGTGGACGGTGCCGTGGACCTGGTCCGGCGCATGACCGGCTGACGCAGCCGAACGGGTCAGGCGCTGGTCGCCGAGGTGGGCAGGCCGATCGACTGGCGCCAGGCGAGCATCGGCGCGGGGAGCTCCCCGCCCGGCCGGCCGGGGTCGTCGGTCGTCAGGTTGCTCCTGGTGACGAGGGCCCCCGGCTGCCCGAACAGGTACCCCTGCCCGGCCCGCACGCCGAGGCTCATCAGCTGCACGACCTCTTCTGCCCGCTCGATGCCCTCGCCGATGACGAGCGCGCCGGTCCGGCCGGCAAAGGCGACCACGGAGGAGACCACCGCCGCCGAGGGAGCGCCCGGTGCGGTGCGCTGCACCAGGCTGAGGTCGACCTTGAGCAGGTCGAAGCGCAGCTCCGAGAGGAGCCGCAGGCCCGAGTTGCCCGCACCGAGGTCATCGGCCGCCAGGCGAATGCCGGCCCGGCGACAGGTCTCCAGCTTGGCCCGCACCCGATCGACCTCGGTGAGCGCCTCGCGCTCGGTCAGCTCGAGCACCAAGCGCTCCGGGCGGAACCCGTGGCGGGCAAGCACGCTGAGGAGCCCCGCCGTGGTGAACTCGGGAGCTTCGACGGTCCGTGGGGAGATGTTCACGCTCAGGAACTGGTCCGGGGGCAGCCCGGCTGCGCCACCCACGATCGTCTCGATGCAGCTCATGTCCAGTGCCACCAGGTGGCCGCTGTCGGCCGCCGCGGTGAAGAGCGCGGCCGGGTCCGCGAATGGTGCCGGCGGGACCGGACGGATCAGCCCCTCCTGCCCCACGATCGTTGCGCCGTCGAGCTCCACGATCGGCTGGTAGACCGGGCGGAGCTGTCCGCGGGCGATCACGTCTGCGATCGCCTCGCCCGAGCCATCGTTCGACGCCACCACGGCCGAGGCGGGATCGAAGAGCACGACCTCGGTGCGGCCCGAGCGCTTGGCTGCGTACAGGGCTGCATCCGCCTGCGAGTAGAGCTGGCTCCGGCTGGAGGCTCGCTCCGGCAGGGCCGAGACACCGGCGGAGAAGGAGAGCGGCTCCTCGCCCTGGGCGCGCAGCGGTGGCTGTAGGGCTGCGCCGAGCAGCCGACGACCCACGATCCAGGCTCCCTGGCCGTCGGTGTTGGGGAGGACGATCGCGAACTCGTCGCCCCCGACCCGGAACGCTCGGTCGACCCGCCGCAGGGTCGAGGTCACCAGGCGGCCGAATGCCTGCAGGGCGCGGTCGCCGGAGACGTGCCCATGCTCGTCGTTGATGGCCTTGAACTCGTCGATGTCGAGCAGCATCAGCGACACGGGCACGCCGTAGCGCTGGGCAAGCTCGACCTGGCGATCGAGCTCCTCCTGGAAGGCGCGGTGGTTCCCGAGGCCGGTGAGCGGATCGGTCAGCGCGTCGACCAGGGCCGCCTGGTACCGGTCGTGCAGCTCCGCGCCGGCCGTGACCAGGGGTCGCACGACAACCAGGTGGAGCAGCCCGCCGGCGGTCGCCACGGCGACGAAAAGGGCGCCGACCAGTCGCAGCGCGGGATCGATGGCGACCGAGCCGAGCAGGGAATAGGTGCCGATCGCGACGATCGCGCTGCCGGCAAGGGCCAGCGCCGTACGACCGTTCTGGCCGCGACGGGCCTCACGGTTGGATGCCCCGCGTGGGGCGCCCGGCTGCTCGTCAGGCATCCACTTCTCCTGCCCCCCACAGAATGGTCAGACAGATATGGCACATCCCGGTCACCCGACGCACTAGCCTGAAAGTACCGAGAGGCCTTCATGTGCCGGGGCGCTCACGGCGCATCTCGGCTACCATCGACGGCAGCAGATGACGAACCGCTCCCGCTTGATCGACCTCACCACCCCGGAGGAGCGTGCCTTTCTCATCGGCCTTGACGGCCACGACGGGTGGCCCGTGTCACGCTCCCTCGCAGAGCTCGCCGCCCTGGCGGAGACCGCGGGCGCCGTCGTGGTCGGGTCTGCCTTCCAGCGACGTGCCGAACCGGACCCCCTCTGGTACTTCGGCAAGGGGCGCGCCGCGGAGCTCGTGGATGAGAAGGCAGCGTCGGACTTTAACCTGCTCATCGTCGACGACGAGATCAGCGCGACCCAGCAGCGTGCGCTCGAGAAGCTCGTCGACTGCAAGGTCCTGGACCGCTCGGCGCTGATCATCGACATCTTCGCGCGCCATGCCCGAACCCACGAAGGGCGCCTCCAGGTGGAGCTGGCGCAGCTCGAGTACCACCTCCCACGCCTGACCCGCATGTGGACCCACCTTTCGCGTACCGGTGGCGGAATCGGCACCCGGGGCCCGGGCGAGAGCCAGCTGGAGACCGACCGACGCCTGATCCGCGAGCGGATCCGCAAGGTACGCGGCGAGCTGGACGACGTCAGGCGCCAGCGGGCCACGGCCGCCCGCCAGCGGGAGCGCGGCGAGGTCGCCGGCATCGCGCTGGTCGGCTACACGAACGCGGGGAAGAGCACCCTGCTCAACCGCCTGGCCGATGCCGACGTGCACGTGGCGGACATGCTGTTCGCCACGCTCGACCCCACCTCGCGCCAGATCACCCTTCCCACCGGCAAGCAGATCGTGGCGACCGACACCGTCGGCTTCATCCACAAGCTGCCCCACGACCTGGTCGACGCCTTCCGCGCCACCCTGGAGGAGGTCCTGCGAGCCGATCTCCTGCTCGAGGTGGTCGACGCGTCCGATCCGAATTTCATGGCCCAGCAGGTCGCCGTGCAGGCCGTGCTCGACGAGCTGGGGGCGGGACGGAAGACGCGGATCACCGTCTTCAACAAGATCGACCTCCTCGACGCCGACCTGCGGCACGCCGCCCCCGCCTCGGACCACGCCGCCTTCGTCTCGGCTGCGACGGGGGAGGGGATCGACGCCCTGCTGACCCTGGTCGCCGATGCCCTGCGGGCCCAGATGGTCCCGGTCGACGCGGTCGTCCCCTACGATCGCGGCGAGCTGGTCTCGCGGGCCCGCACCAGCGGCGATGTCTCCGAGGCCTACACCGAGGGTGGCGTCCGCATCAGCGGACACCTTCCCGAGACGGTGGCCGCCGAGGTGACCGCGGCCGGGCACCCGGCCGCCACCCGCCGCCGGTCGGGACGCCGTCGCGCATGAGACGCGCCGGCTCCACGGCATGACCCCGGCCCCTGCCGAGGCCGCCGTGGTTCTCGAGGGCCGTGTCTCGATCGAGGCCGCTCTGACCGGGGGCGTGCGGCCGGTGCACGAGATCCTCGCGGTGGAGCCAGGCGACCGCCGGCTTGCTCACCTGCGCCGGATCGCTGCCGAGCACGACGTACCCATCCGTCGCGTCGCTCCGGCGATCCTGCGGCGGGTCGTCACCGGACACACCCACGGCGGCGTGGTGGCCATGGCGGGGGAGCGAACCTACCTTGCCCTGCCCGACCTCCTCTCCAGCCTCCCGGCGGATCCCCTGGTCGTCATGCTCGACGGCGTGGAGGATCCATACAACTTCGGCCAGGCCGTGCGCTCCCTGTACGCCTGCGGCGCGGACGGCCTCGTTCTGCGGCCCCGTTCCTGGGAATCGGCCGCGGGCGTGGTGGCCCGTGCCTCCGCCGGCGCATCCGAGCTGCTGCCGACGGCCACCGCCGATGGTCCAGAGAACGCCGCGGACGTGTGCCGAACGTCCGGCCTCCAGGTCGCCTGCGCCAGCACTCGCGCCGATGGCACCTGGATCCACGACGCGGACCTGGTGCGCGGCACGTTCCTGCTCGTCGGTGGTGAGCGACGCGGCATCACCCGCTCGTTCCTCGACCAGGCCGACCTGCTGCTGCGCATCCCGTACGGTCGCCGCGGCGCCCACGCCCTGGGGGCGGCGGTCTCCTCCGCGCTCATCGGCTTCGAGGCACTCCGGCAGCGGCGCGCAGCCGGGCGGAGCACCGGCCCCGATCCGGATCTCGCCTGAGGTGTTGTCTGCCAGGGCGGCCGGTCCCTAGCGGCGAGCGGCCGAGGCGGGCAGCGGCAGCGGTCGCTCCGCCCGGGTGCGCCGCCGGACCCGGTCACGGATCGCCAGCCCGGCCAGCAGGTACGCCGCGCTCAGAAGCACGAGCGTCCCGTATCCGGCCAGCATGCTGCCCAGCTCGC
The DNA here is from genome assembly GCA_964452225.1 of uncultured Steroidobacteraceae bacterium. Lineage (GTDB taxonomy): Bacteria > Chloroflexota > Limnocylindria > QHBO01 > QHBO01 > CAVXEH01. The sequence goes on from CAYVLM010000080.1 coordinate 6,020, forward strand.
CGGCCATGGGGCCGGCGGCTAACGCGACAAGGCCTGTCACCAGGCCAACCCAGCCGAATCTCCGCAGGATCTGCTCTCTCTGCATGCGCCGCAGCGTACCGGCGACCGCCTCACCGACGAAACGGCCCGTTCGTCCGCCTGTCGGGTGGTACCTGAGCCGATGTATCACTTCCGCAAATGGAAGTTATGTTGCGTTAGCGACGAATTCGAAGAGACGTTTGCCCTGGCGGAGCCGTTGGGGCCGGCCGGTGAACCGGCCGACCCACACGGAGTACAGCGCATCAGGCGGAGCGATGAAGGTCGTCTCGGTGACGCCGGCGGAGATGTACCAGCGGCGGATGGTCGGCGTGAGGTCAGGCGGGCGCCGGTGGCGAGTCCAGATGACCATGGCGCCCGGCGAACAGAGCATCGGCGTGGCCCGAGCCGTCCGCGCGATATCGGCGTCCGGGACGTTTCCGAAGATCCCCGCCAGGATCAGCAGATCGGCCGGGACGGCGCCGATGACGGCGTCGGTCGAGCCTGCGTCGGCCTGGAGGACCTCAATGCCCGAGGCGGCGATGCCTGCCGCGGTGGCGCGGGCCGCGGCTGCCAGCCGTGGATCAAGCTCGACCAGCCGGGCAGAGACATCGGCCCGTCGGGGATGTTCCGCCAGCACCTCGAGCAGGTCGCGCCCCTGCCCGGCGCACAGGCTGAGCACCCGAACGGGACCGGGCGGCGCGGTATCGAGCATGCGGCGAATCTGCTCCTGCACGGCTCGCAAGCGGTGCGTCTGCGCCGACGTCGGATCATCGTAGGCATCGTGCCACCGGACCCACCGATCATCGCGTTCCCTCATCATCCGGGCATCACTTCCCCCGGGGGGATCGGCTCCATCGGCCCATCTTTGCAGGCCCGATGCCGCCCGGCTGTCAGGATTCGACGACGCCCGTTGGCGTGTTGTGGACTGCCGGGATCTGGCCAAGGCGCCCGGCCTGGAAATCGTTGAAGGCCTGGACGACCTCCTCGCGGGTGTTCATCACGAACGGGCCCAGCCAGGCGACCGGCTCGCGGATGGGCCGACCGCCCAGGATCAGCACGTCGAGCGCGGGGCTGCGGCTCTCCTGGACGCGGGACCCGGTGATGGTGAGGGCATCCCCAGCCCCGAAGACGGCCAGCTGGCCGGTCTCGATCGGCCGGTTCTCGGTGCCCACCGTGCCATGCCCGGACAGGACGTACACGAGCGCGTTGTAGTCCGGGCGCCAGGGCAGCTCCAGGCGCGCACCGGGGCTGATGCTGACGTGCACGAATGTCATTGGCGTGTAGGTCGAGCCCGGGCCGGCGTGCTCCCCCACCTCGCCGGCGATGACCCGCAGCAGGGCCCCGCCATCAGCTGACGCCAGCAGCGCCACCTGGTTGGCGCGCAGATCCTGGTAGCGCGGTGCAGCCCACTTCAGGGCCCGCGGCAGGTTCACCCACAGCTGGATGCCGTGGAAAAGCCCACCGCTCACCACCAGGGCCTCCGGCGGCTTCTCGATATGGAGGATGCCGGCGCCGGCGGTCATCCACTGGGTGTCGCCGTTGGTGATCACTCCCCCGCCGCCGTTCGAGTCGGAGTGCTCGAAGACGCCGTCCATCATGTAGGTCACCGTCTCGAAGCCGCGGTGCGGGTGCCAGGGCGTGCCCTTGGCCTCACCCGGCGCGTACTCGACCTCGCCCATCTGGTCCATGTGCACGAACGGGTCGAGCTCGGTGAGCGGCACCCCGGCGAACGCCCGTCGCACCGGGAACCCCTCTCCCTCCAGGCCGCGCGGCGCCTCCGTCACGCTTCTCACGGCACGCTGACGCGCGGAAACGCGATCCGGCGCCGGGATGCGGGGCAGGCTGGTGATGTCCTCGACGGTCACGGCAGGCATGCCA
>CAYVLM010000081.1:0-7836 GCA_964452225.1 uncultured Steroidobacteraceae bacterium
AGGCGTTCCTGAGCTCCCTGGGCGTCTCGCTCAGCGACATCTCGGTGGCGTTCGGCTTCGGGATCGACGCCAGCACCCAGCAGGCGCTGGGCCTGTTCGCGTTCAAGGCGCCGGGTGCCAGCTCTGACACCTTGCTGTCCGTCTTCAAGACCGCGGCGAACACCGGCGGGACAACGTACAACTGGCAGTCGCGGACCGTCGGGGGCAAATCCGTCCAGGTGGCGAGCGAGCCCGACCAGCCGGAGGTGCAGGTCTACCTGTACGCGACCAACGGGGTGCTCTTCCTCGTCAGTGGCACCGGGCAGACCGCGGCGGACGCCCTGAGCGCGCTTCCCTGACCGGGTGTGAAGCAGGCTGACGAACGCGGCGCCGCCATCTTCCTGAACCGGGGAGCTGCCTCGGCGGGCAGTGCGCGGGTGCGGCGCGCCGTGGAGCTGACCCGTCGCCGGCTCGACGCCGACCTGCACGCCGTCGTTGCCCGCGATGGGCGCGAGTTCGCCGACTGGCTTGCCGAGCGTGTCGATGCCTACTCGCTGGCGGTCATCGCGGGCGGCGACGGGTCGCTGGGGACGGCGTTCAACGTGGCGCAGGGGCGCGAGCTGCTGCTCGGATACATCCCCGCCGGGTTCGGAAACGCCACCGCACATCTCCTGCGCCTGCCGCCTCGGCCGGAGGCGCTCGCGTCCGTGCTCGGGGCCGGGAATGGTCGCGCGCTCGACCTGATCCGGGTGAACGGCCGGCTGGCCCTTTTCGCCGGGGCCGGGTGGGACGCCGTGGTGGCCGCTCGCTATGCGCGCTCGGGAGCGCGCCGGCTGCTTGGCTGGGCGGGCGCCATCGCGAGCTCTGCCGGGGCGCTCCTACCGCGATGGGTGGTGCAGGCCGAGGTGGACGGTACGGTCGTTCACGTGGGTCCCATGGAGATGGCCGTGGCGGGGACCACCCCCTTCTACGGCCGGGGGATGGTCGTCAACCCCGATGCGCGCCCCGACGCCGGACGCCTGACGCTGCGCGTGTACGCCGGCCCGGCGCATCGGCTCGCCGTCGACGCGGCGCGCTGGCTCGCCCATCGATACCCGTCGGCCCCTGCCGTGCACGGAACGACGGCCCGCCTGGTCTCGCTGGACGGTCGCCCGCTGCCGGTCCAGGCCGATGGCGACCCGCTGGGCGAGCAGGAGGAATGGACGGTGGAGGTCGTCCCGGGCGCGGTGCGGATCATCGGCGCCTGGGGGTCGTCACCCCGCTGACCGGCCGCCGCGGCGGACCTGGTCCAGGGCGGCGAAGGCGGCGCGGCGCAGTCGCTGCGGCCCGGAGCCGTGGATGCGGAGCGCCCGGGGCTCGAAACCGGCCGGGCCGGCATCGAGGGAGACGGTCACCCCGCTGCGTCCCAGGGCGCCGGGCGAATCGAGGTCGACCGTCAGCACCGCGTCGGCCGTCGGGGTCCTGATCTCCTCCCCGGCTCCGGTGCGCAGCACGCCCCCGCCGAACCGCGCCTCGCCGTCGCCCGTCGGGTGCGCGGCCAGGATCGCAAGGAGGGCGCCATCGGTCCCGGACTCCACGGTGGCGAGCGTCGCGCAGCCGGCCCGTGCCAGGCTCCGCAGCGCCAGGCCGGGAAGCGTCTCGGCATCGGTCCCGTACACCTCCGGTCCCAGGAGCGCCAGGGCGCGCTCGACCGGCTCGTCGAGGAGGGTCGAATCGCCGCGGGTGCTGAAGCGAAGGTGCACCCCGTCGTCGCGCGCGTAGATCCCCGCCTCGACCCCGGGGCCCGGCGCGGTGAGCAGGTCGCCAACGCGGTCGACCACCGCTGACTCGCCGATGCCGAACGTCTTCACCGTGCGGGCCTGCAGCGGGGCCAGCGCGAAGCGCCTCCGCAGGCGCGGAGCCACCTGCTCGGTCCACATGCGGCGCATCTCGGAGGGGACGCCGGGCATGAGGACCACCACCCGGTCGTCGCGCTCCACCCACCAGCCGGGCGCGGAGCCGATGGGGTTCTCGAGTGGCGTGGCCGACGGGATGAGCAGTGCCTGGCGCAGGTTGCTCGACGGCATTCGCTCGGCTCCGCCGAAGCGGCGGAGCATGCGCTCGGTGAGGCCGGCGTCCGGGGCCAGCTCCTCGCCGAGGGCCTCGGCGAGCCCCTCCCGGGTGAGGTCGTCGTGGGTCGGTCCCAGGCCCCCGGTGGCGAGCACCAGCCGCGCCCGCCCCAGGGCGCTCGTGAAGGCCCGCGACAGGATCGCGCGGTCGTCGCCCAGCTGCCGCACGTCGCGCAGCTCTGCACCGAGGGTCGCCAGCTCTCCGGCGAGGAAGGCGGCGTTGGTGTCCACCGTCTCACCGCGCAGGATCTCGGTCCCGACGCTCAGGATCGTCGCCGCCGGCGGGGTCGGGGCAGATGCCATCGGGCGCCGCCCTCAGCCGAACCGCTCGCGAAGCGGCTCTGCCACCTCGTGGGCCATGCGCCGCAGCCCGTCCGGCCCCTGCTCCGCGGGGACGATCAGGACGATGTGCCCGGCACCCTGTCGGGCGAATGCGGACGCGGTCTCCAGCTGGCCCGCCAGGCCCTGGCGGGCGAAGACCTGGGCGCTGATCTCGATCTCGGCCGGATCCCGGCCGACCGCCTCGCAGTGGCGCAGGAGCGCATCGCGCTTCTCGACGAAGGTGGCCGGGTCGCCGGTCTGGTTCCAGCCGTCGGCGAGCTCGGCCACGATCCGCAGGCCGCGGCGGAGCCCCTGGGTCCCGAGCCAGATCGGCGGTCCGCCGGGGGTCAGCGGCGGCGGGTTGCAGACGGCATCGGAGAGGCGGTAGGGCGGCGCATCGAGCGAGACGCCGTCCGGCGAGCGCCAGAGCGCCTTGATCACCTGGACCGCCGATCGAAGCATGTCGATCCGCTCGCCGATGGGCGGCAGCCGCATCCCGTACATCGCGTGCTCCGCCTCGTGCCATCCGGCACCCAGGCCCAGCACGAAGCGTCCCCCCGCGACATGGTCCAGGGTCGCGCCGGCCTTGGCGGTCAGCGCCGGGTGCCGGTAGGTGTTGCCGAGCACCAGGTGGCCGAGCTGCAGCCGGCGCGTGCGGGCCGCCAGCGCGGCGAGCGTCACGAAGCCCTCGTGGGAGCCGCCGCCCGAATCCCAGAGGGCCACGAAGTGGTCGAAGATCCATCCCGAGTCGAAGATGGTGAGCTCGTCGCCCAGCTCCCAGGTGGCGAGCAGGGTCGGCCAGTCCACGTCCATCTGGGAGGTCTTGAACCCGATCTTCATGCGCGGAAGTGTACGAGCCGCAGCCGTCTCACCCTCATCCTGCGGTTGGGCCGCGCTCCAGCTCCTCGGCCACCCGACGCAGGAAGCGGCGCACCGCGTCGCGCTCCCCGGTGTCCAGCTCGGCCAGCGCGCGCTCCACGGCCTGGCCGCGCCAGGCGTAGCAGGCGCGGATGAGACGCTTGGTCTCCGGCGAGAGGCTCAGGTGCACGACCCGCCGGTCATCGGTCTCGGCCTTGGCCAGGTGGATGGCCGCGCGGACCGCGTGGGGCGACATGGGTGCCGGCTCCGGGGCTCCGGGCGCGTGGGTGCTGCGGCCGGCCCGCAGAGGCGTGACGGCGCTCGCGGGGCCATCGGGCTAGGATTGGGCAGCGGCGCCAGCCCGCTCCCGGGCGAATGCCCGCCGATCGGCATCGCACGGAAACACCCTGACATGGAGGCGGTGTTGACAGATCCCGACCTGACCATCGAACGAGCACTGTCCAATGAGCTGCGGGAGTGGCTCATGGCCAAGCTGCGCTACCCCGTCCTCGGGGTGCTCACCGACGAGGGGGCGCCGAGCCTCTCGGTCATGTGGTTCGACCTCGACCCCGAACGTCCGGACACGATCCTGATGAACACCAAGGAGGGCAGGGCCAAGGCGCGCTACCTGCGCCGCGACCCGCGCGTCAGCCTCTGCTTCGAGGACGAGCTGACCTGGGTGGCGCTGCGCGGCACCGTGGAGCTCGATGATGATCGGGAGCGCGCTCTGGCCGATATCCGCGGGCTGGCGGTCCGCTACGGTGACGATCCTGACGCCTTCAACGGCCAGCAGCGGCTCACCTTCCGGATGAAGGTCGACAAGGTGGTCCGTCACGGCTGAGGCGCCGGTGAAGCTTGGCGCGCTCCCATGGAACCAGTACACCGGCTGTCCCACGTGGTGAACGGCGGCAGCGCGTCCGCCGTTTGGGTCCGCTCCAGTGCGTCAGGGCTGGCCGCGTCTCCTGCGTTGCCACTCGCTCACAAAGGGTGACGTGGCAATCAGGCCGAGGCCCACGATGCCGACCGCCGCAGCGGGCCCCGACTCGATGTAGCCGAGGAACAGGAGCCCGGCCGCGCTGAGCGCCACCAGCAGTCCGGCGATGAAGGTGACCGGGTTCAGGTTCAATTTCACGACTGCAAGACGCTCCGTCGACCGGAGTGGTTCCCGTCGCCACCCTGCGCCCAGAGTGCGGTCTTGCTGAGCCCCACGCCGTCGATGGTACGCTCCGCGCATGACGGAAGTGAAGATCGGCGCGCTCCTCTGGAACCAGTACACCGACTGGCAGTCGATGCGCGATGCCGCGGTCCGCACCGACCAACTCGGCTACGAGGACGTGTGGACCTGGGACCACCTCTACCCGATCGTGGGCTCGGACAACGGCCCCATGTTCGAGGGCTGGCTCACGCTTGCGGCCTGGGCGGAGGCGACGAGCCGTGCCCGCATCGGCCTGATGGTCGGCGCCAACACGTTCCGCAACCCCGCGCTGGTGGCCAAGATGGCCACCACCCTGGACCACATCTCCGGCGGCAGGGCCATCCTGGGTATCGGCGGCGCCTGGTTCGAGACGGAGCACACCGCCTTCGGCATCGAGTTCGGATCGTCCCCCGGTGAGCGGCTGCGCTGGCTGGACGAGGCGGTCCGGATCATGCGCGGCATGCTGCGGGGCGAGGAGCCGTCCGGCGACCGCTACTACCGCGCCGAGAACGTGCGCAACCTGCCGGCGCCCGTCCAGGAGCGTCTCCCCATCGTGGTCGGCGGAGGCGGGGAGCGGCGCACGCTGCGCACCGTGGCCCGCTACGCGGATGCCTGCAACGTGGGGGGCGGCTTCGAGAACGTTCGTCGCAAGGACCAGGTGCTGCGCCGCCACTGCGAGGAGGTGGGTCGCGACGAGGCCGAGATCGAGCGCACCGCCGGCGTCGGCGTGTGCGTCATCCGCGACACGGAGGCCGAGGCGCGCCGCGTGTTCGCGGACATCTTCGAGCGCAACGGGCGGGCCCGGCACTGGACCGAGCAGCCGGTCGGCACCCCCGAGCAGATCACCGAGATGCTGCACCCCTACCTGGGCATCGGGTTCCGCCACTTCACCGTGGGCTTTCCCGCTCCGTACGACGCGGAGAGCATGGAACGGCTGGTCCGCGAGGTGAAGCCGATGCTCGAGTCGGCCTGAGCCGATGCGGGTCGCCCTCCTTGCCGGCGGCACCGGCGGCGCGAAGCTGGCGGACGGCTTCCAGCGGGTGCTGCCCGCCGGGGACCTGTCCGTGATCGTCAACGTCGCCGACGACCTCGAGCTCTTCGGGCTCCACGTCTCGCCGGACGTCGACTCGATCCTCTACACCCTGGCCGGCATGATCAACCCGGAGAGCGGGTGGGGGGTCGGCGGCGACACGTGGACGGCGCTGCGCATCCTCGGCCGGTACGGGGAGCCGGCCTGGTTCCGCATCGGCGACGCCGACCTGGCGACGCACGTGCGCCGCTCCCACCTCCTGGCGGAGGGCGCCAGCCTGACCGATGCAACCGGCGCCATGGCGGAGGCGCTCGGCATTCCCAGCCGGGTGCTGCCCGCCACCGACGACAGGCTGCGAACGATGATCGCCACCGATGCCGGCGAGCTCGACTTCCAGGACTACTTCGTTGCCCGGCGCCAGGAGCCCGCTGTCCGCGGTATCCGTTTCGACGGTCGCGAGCAGGCTCGTCCGGCCTCCACGGCGCTGGAGGCGATCGGGAGCGCGGAGCTGGTCGTCATCGGCCCGTCGAACCCCCTCGTCAGCACGGGCCCCATCCTGGCCCTGGCGGGCATGCCGGAGGCGGTCGTGGCGGCCGGTGGCCGTTCCGTCGCGCGCGTGGCGGTGAGCCCCATCGTCGGCGGGCGCGCGCTCAAGGGGCCGGCCGACCGGATGCTCGCCTCGCTCGGCCACGAGGTGAGCGCCGTGGGCGTGGCGCGCATCTACGTTGGGCTCGTGGACACCTTCGTCCTCGACGAGGCCGATGCCGACCTCGCGCCCGCCGTCGCGGCGCTCGGCATGGCGCCGCTCGTGCTCCCCACCGTGATGGCCGACGAGGAAGACCGCGCCGCGCTCGCCGCGGCCATCATCCGCTCTGTCGGGTGAGGGCTATCCTCATCCGGTGACGACCCGCGTGATCGTGCCGCACCGGGGCCTGGAGGCCGCCAAGACGCGGCTGGCGCCGGTGCTCAGCCCCGTCGAGCGCGGCGAGCTGGCGGCCCAGCTCCTCGAGCGCGTCCTGCGCATCGCCCGCGCCGTCCTTCCCGACGTCGTCGTCATCTCGCCATCCGCCGCGCTCTCCCCGCTCGTCGAGGCGACCGGCGCGCGCCTTCTGGTCCAGCGCGGGATGGGCCTCAACGAGGGCCTTGACCAGGCTCGCGCGGTGGCGATCGCCGACGGGATCGGCACGCTTCTCGTCCTCCACGGTGACCTGCCGGAGCTCACCGTGCTCGACGTGCGGGCCCTCGCATCGGCCATTACCGTTGCCCGCGGGGTGGCGATCGCGCCGGACGACGCGGGGACCGGGACGAACGGGCTGGCGCTGCGTCCCCCGGACGTCATCGGCTTTGCCTTTGGCATCGGGAGCCATGCCGCCCACGAGGCCGCGGCCCGGGCAGCGGGCGTGCCGTTCGTCGCCGTCGAGCGCCCCGGCCTGGCCTTCGACCTGGACACGCCCGCCGACCTCGAGCGCTGGCTGGCGAGCGGCGTGCTGGGATGACGATCCCCGGCCACCGGCTGGAGCTGGTGGCGCTCGAGGGCATCGGCGAGGTGCGGCCGGGCGACGACCTGGCCGGCATGATCGCCGACGCGCTGGGTGCCGCCGGCATCGGTCTCCGCCCCGACGACGTCCTGGTCGTCACGCAGAAGGTCGTCTCCAAGGCCGAGGGGCGCATGGTGGCGCTGGACTCGATCACGCCCTCGGCGGAGGCGCTGGCGTGGGCTTCGCGCTGGGGCAAGGACCCGCGCCAGGTGGAGCTCGTCCTGCGCGAGTCGGCGGAGGTGGTCCGCTGGGCCGATGGCGGCCTGATCATCGGCCGGACGCGCCACGGCCTCGTCTGCGCCAACGCCGGCGTGGACCTCTCGAACACCGGCGGCGGGGAGTCTGCGACGCTGCTGCCCCTCGACCCGGATGCCTCGGCGCGCGCGCTGCGGGAGCGACTGGCCGCGCTCACCGGGGTCGGGCCGGCCATCGTCATCTCGGACTCGTTCGGTCGCCCGTGGCGCAACGGGATCGTGAACGTCGCCATCGGCGCCGCGGGGATTGCGCCGCTGGTGGACCTGCGGGGCACGCCTGACGCGGACGGCCGCGTCATGCAGTCCACGGTGATCGCCGTGGCGGACGAGCTCGCCTCTGCGGCCGACCTCGCCGGAGGCAAGACCACCGGCAGGCCGGTGATCCTGGTGCGCGGCTACGAGGCGCAGGTTCCGGCGCCGGGGCCGGGCGAGGAGACCGGGGCAGCGTCGATCGTCATGGAGCGCTCCCGGGACCTGTTCCCGTAGCGGCGGCGGAGCAGCGGTGCGGGCCGGCCCCCTCATCGCGCCCAGTGAGTCGCCGCCGGCGCCCATT
>CAYVLM010000082.1:0-7797 GCA_964452225.1 uncultured Steroidobacteraceae bacterium
CGGCTGGGCGCCGAGTCCGCACAGGCGCTGGACGATGACCTCCCCGCGCTGCTGACCAGCGTCGGCGCCACGCTCGTTGCGAGCGTCGGTGGGGCATCGGGCCCGCTCTACGGCGCGGCCTTCATGGAAGCGGGCTTCGCCGCACGCTCGCTCGACGGCGCGGACAAGACAGGCGCACTCGCCCTCCTGCTTCAGGCGGCGGCGGCCGGGCTGGCCCGCCGTGGCCACTGCGCGGTGGGCGACAAGACCATCTACGACACCCTGGCGCCCGCCGCGGATGCCCTGCGCTCCGCAGCGGACCGGGGTCTCGACGGGCCGGAGGCGCTGCGCGAGATGGTGATCGCGGGCGCCCGGGGCATGCGGAGCACGACCCCGCTCGTGGCGCGCCGGGGCCTCGCGCTTCGCCTCGGTGAGCGGTCGCGTGGGCACCGTGACCCCGGTGCCGCCTCCTGCCTCCTGCTGCTCCTCGCCATCGCATCCACCTCTCGAGGCACCGGTGCCCGGTAGCGATCCCGGTGTGACGCCTGACGTCGACCGGCTCCTGGCCGAGAACGAGCGCATCTTCCACGAGGCGCAGCACGCTGCCGACACCGTCTTCGCCAACTACCAGCTGAGCCAGATCCTCGCCTCTCACGACGCCATCGGCCCCCTGGCCGGAGCCATCCTGGACGAGCTGACCCATCTGTGCGGCGCCGATGCAGGCGCCATCTGGATCGCGGATCCGCGGGCCGGTCGCGATGTCCTGGCGGCCCAGCGCGGTGATGCGACGATCCCCGCCCGGGGCGACGACGCGGCCACCCGCTTTAATCTCGACGACGGCAGCCGCAGGGTGGGCGTGCTGGCCATGGCCCGCTCCGGCGGCCAGGCACTCGAGGCCGATGGCGTCCAGTTCCTGTCCCACGTGCGTCACGAGCTGGCGGTCGCCCTGCGGGGCGCACAGCTCCGCGAGGCGCTCGAGCTCGAACGGGCCGAGCTGTCCGCCGTGTTCGAGGGGGCCAGCGACGCGATCGTGCTTGTCGACGACCGACAACGGGTGGTACGGGTCAACGCCGCCGCCCAGGCGCTGCTGGCGGTCGGGGCCTCCGAAATCGCGGGCCGGGAGTGCGCGGAGGTGCTCGCCTGCCATGCTGGCGGCGTCGACGCCTGCCGTGGCGGCTGCCCCTTCGCCCACGTCATCGCCACCGGCGAGCCGATCGGCGGCCACGAGCGGACGCTCGGACCGGGGATCCCCGATCCGGTGCACGTGGTCGGCAGCTACGCGCTCGCCTCCCGGTCCGCCGGCGGGTCGGCCATGGCGGTGGCGGTGTTCCGCGACACGACCCAGGTCGCGCACCTGCAGGAGCTGCGGCGCGGCTTCATCGCCACGGTGAGCCACGAGCTTCGAACGCCGCTGGCCCTCATCAAGGGCTACGTCGACACGTTGCTCGACCTCGATCTCGACCCGCGGGTGATGCGCGAGTACCTCGAACGCATCGACCAGACCACCGAGCGGCTCACGCAGCTCGTGCGCCAGACCCTGGACGTCACGCAGCTCGCCGTCGGCCAGCTCATCCTCGAGCGCTCGCCCATTCCGGTCGCGGACCTGCTCGCCGCGGCGAGCGACGACCTGCGCGTGCAGCACCCACAGCTCGTCGCCGAGGTGGCCTGCCAGGATCCGATGCCGGCCGTCGACGTGGACGCGGCGCGGATCCGCCAGGTCCTCGACAACCTCCTCGACAACGCGGTGAAGTACGGCCCGCCCGACGGGCCGATCCGGATCAGCGCCACCAGCGCCGACGGCTGGGTCTCCGTGGAGGTCGAGGATCGCGGCGTCGGCGTGCCGGCCGAGGAGCGCGAGCTGGTGTTCGAGCAGTTCCATCGCGGCGGGAACGTCCGGGAGTCGACGTTGTCCGGCTACGGGCTCGGCCTCTCCATCAGCCGGCGCATCGTCGAGTCCCACGGCGGGCAGCTCTTCCTGGCGCCGGCGAACGGTCGCGGCACGAGGGTGGTGATGCGCCTTCCCGCGGCACGCCAGCCGGTGCCGGTGGGCGGCGCATCGTGACCGAGCGCATCCTCATCGTGGAGGACGAGCCGGAGTTCGCCGCGCTCATCGAGCTGTGGCTGCAGCGCTCGGGGAGGGCCACGGCGGTGGCAACCACCGGGCACGAAGCCATGCGCCTCCTCTGGGAGGAGCGTCCGGACCTGATCACCCTGGACGTGGGTATGCCCGGCCTGGACGGCTGGACGATCTGCGAGCGGATCCGTGAGGTCACCGACATCCCGATCCTCATCGTCTCCGCCCGTGACAGCGAGGAGGACCGGGTCCGCGGACTCGAGCTTGGGGCCGACGACTACATCGTCAAGCCGTTCAGCTTCCGCGAGCTCATGGCGCGCATCGACGCGGCCCTGCGCCGGTCCCGGGCGCCGCGCCAGCACGAGCTCATGCCGCTGCGCTACCGCGACCTGGCGGTCGATCCGGAGGCCCACCGGGCCTGGCTCGCCGGCCACGAGCTGCCGCTCACCCCGACCGAGTTCCGCCTCCTGGTCTGCCTGGCCGAGCGGCCGGGGCAGCTCGTGCGCCACCAGCAGCTGCTGCAAGCAGGATGGGGCGCCGAGTACACCTCGGACGTCCAGCTCCTGCGAACGGCGATCCACGGCCTGCGGCGCAAGCTCGGCACGGCTCTGCCGGACGAGGAGTACATCGCGGCCGAGTACGGGCTCGGTTACCGGCTGGCTCCCTCCCCCCTGCCGACCTGAGCGATGGCGCCCGTCAGGGCGCCAACGAGCAGCGCCGACGACGAGGCACCGGGATCGACGTGCCCGCGGGACCGCTCGCCGAGGTAGCTGGCCCGGCCCTTCGTGGCCACCAGGGCCTCGGTGGCCTGCCGCCCGGCAACCGCGGCACCGTGGGCAGCATCGGCGCACGCCGCCAGGTCACCGCCGGCGGCCGCTGCCGCCTGCCAGGCGCCGACGGCCGGCACCAGGGCATCGAGCATCGTCTTCTCGCCCGCCGTCGATCGGCCTCTTCGAGCGACCGCCGCAACGGCACCCCCGAAGGCCCCTCCGAAGGGCTCCGGCTCCAGGGTCGTCGCTCCCTCGAGGCCGCCCGCCAGCTCGAGGAGCAGGGTGCCGTACAGCGGCCCCGCCGCGCCACCGACGGTGCCGACCAGGGCCTGGCCTGCCGCGCGCAGGATCACGGTGGCCGTGTCGGTCTCGACGCCGTCCGCCTGGCCGAGCCGCTCGACGACGACGGCGAACCCTCGCTTCAGGTTGATGCCGTGGTCGCCGTCGCCGATGGCGGCGTCCAGCGCGGTCAGCTCCTCCGCGTGCCGGGCAACCAGCTCGGCGGTCAGCACCAGCCAGCGGCGCGTCACGGTGGCCGCGTCGGGCCCGGCCCGGCGAGTCAGCTCTGCCATGGCCGCCCATTGTGCCGCCGGACCCGCGCGGAATCTAGACCCAGGGCAACGCGGAGCGCTCGCGCCAGTACGTGGCCGGGTCCGTGCGAATCTCGTCGAGCTCCGCCAGATCACCGCCGTCGAGGGTCACCGCGAGGGCCTGCAGGTTCTGCTCCAGCTGTGCCACGGTCGCGGGACCGGTGAGCACCACGTCGACCCAGGGCTGATCGAGGGCAAAGGCGAGCGCGACGGCATCGGGCCCGACGCCGTGCCGCTCCGCCAGCGGCCGCAGTGGCCGGGCCTCGCTGCCGCGGACCAGGCGCCCGTTGGCCAGCGCCTCCTTGACGAGGATGCCCATCCCCCGCTCGTGCGCCTCGGCCAGGGCACCCGCGGCCGATCGCTCCAGGAGGTTGAAGGTCGCCTGGACCGTGTCGAAGACCGGCCGACCGTCCCGCCGCAGGCTCCAAGCGGCTCTCAGCGTGTCCGACTGCGCAGGCCCGCTGAGGGTCATCCCGATGGCCCGCACCACACCCTCGGCGCGCAGCCGCGCCAGCTCGTCGAGGACGCCGGCGTCCCGCAGCACGCCCGACTCCAGGGTCGCGCTGTGGATCTGGAGCAGGTCGAGGTGGCGTCCCAGCAGGCTGGTGCTCTCCGCGACCTGGCGCCGCAGGGTCGCGAGCGAATGGTCCTTCACCTCGTGCACGGCGGCGTCGACGTGCCAGTCCGCGACGTACGTGTATCCCCACTTCGAGCCGATCGTCACCTGCCCGGGCTGCAGCCCGCGATCGGTGAGCCACGCCGCCAGAAACTCCTCCGCCCTGCCATAGCTGCGGGCTGCATCGAGGTAGCGGATGCCGGCGCTCAGGGCGAGATCGAGGACCTCGAAGGTCGCGCCTCGCATGGCCTCCACGCTTCGACCACCGGGAAAGTCGCGGTCGTGGCCGAGGTTGATGTAGCCGGGCCGACCGAGCGCCGCCAGTCCGACGCCGAGCGCGCTCACCGTGAGCCCGGTTCGGCCCAGCTGTCGCAGTGGCGTTGACGGGACCACGCAGGGAGGATACGCCGTAGCGAGGCGGGACCTTCGGCCCGCCGCACGCGGCCCTTCGGATCTCGCGCGGCCGGCCCTCGAAGCGGCAGAGTGCAGGCATGCGCGCAACCCAGCCGCCCGTCGCTCACCCGCGGCCGACGGCACTTGTCATCGGATCGGGGTCGACCGGCGCGGCGACCGCGCACGACCTCGCCCTCCGCGGCTTCGCGGTGACCGTCGTCGAGCGCGGCGAGATCGCATCGGGGACCACCGGCCGCAACCACGGGCTCCTGCATTCCGGGGGGCGGTACGCGGTGAAGGATGCCGAAGCCGCCACGGAGTGCATCGTCGAGCGCGACATCCTGGCCCGCATCGTTCCCGAGGTCCTCGAGCTCAACGGCGGCCTGTTCGTGGCGGTCGACGAGAAGGGTCTCGAGTACCGGGAGCGGTTCACCGAGGCCTGCGCGGCCGCCGGGATTCCCTTCCGGGAGATCGCGCCGGCCGAGGCGCTCGCGCTCGAGCCGGCGCTCAACCCGTCGCTGCTGGCCGCCATCGAGGTGCCCGACGGCGTCTACGACCCTCTGCACCTGTGCCTGGCGTTCCTGGCGACGGCCGCTCATAACGGGGCCGTCATTTACCCATACCACGAGGTCGAGGAGCTCGTGATGCGCGGCGCGACGGTGGAGGGAGCGCTGGTCCTCGATCGCTGCAGCGGCAGGCGGCGGCGGTTCGAGGCGGACGTCGTCATCAACGCCACGGGCCCATGGGCCGGCCGGATCGCAGAAATGGCCGGCGTGGACGTTCCCGTCACCCCGACGCCCGGGGTCATGGTCGCCGTGGGCGACCGCCTCGTGGACCGGGTGATCAACCGCCTCGAGCCACCCTCCGACGGCGACATCGTGCTGCCCCAACGCCGCAGCGTGGTGATCGGCACCTCCTCCTGGACGGTCGAGAACCCCGACCGGATCGAGATCCCGGCCGAGCATGTGCAGCTCATGTACGACCGCGGGCGGGAGCTCGTCCCCGGGATCGACCCTGCCCACGAGCGCGGCGTCTTCGCGGTTGCCCGGCCGCTCATCGGCAAGCCAGGCGATTCGGGCCGCGAGCTGTCGCGCACCTTCGAATGCTTCGACCACGCAGGCGACGGCGTCGAGGGGCTGGTGACCATCAGCGGCGGGAAGACGACCACGGCGCGAGCCATGGCCGAGAAGACGGTCGACGTGGTCTGCGCCAAGCTCGGCATCGAGGCTCCGTGCCGGACGCGCGAGGTGCCCCTGGCCTCCTATCGGGACTACCGTCATGCCTGAGCAGACGGTCGCCGTGCGGATCCGGAGAACGCCGCGGGCCGAGCGTCCGGCCGGCGGATTCGACACCTTCGTCGTCGCGGTCGACCCGGCCCGCGACACCATCCTCGACCTGGTCGAGCGGATATGGGCGGAGCAGGACCGCACCCTCGTCTTCCGCCACGCATGCCATCACGCCTCGTGCGGTACCTGCACCCTGCGGGTCGACGGGCGCGAGCGGCTGCCGTGCATCACCACCATCGCCGAGGTCTGGAACGGTCATGCCCAGCTCACCCTGGAGCCGCTCCGCAACGTGCCCCTCATCGCCGACCTGGCGGTCGACCCGGAGACGTACCTCGGCCGGATGGCCGACATCGGCCTGCCGTACGTCCGCACCGTGGAGCCGGAGGTGCGGGCCCGCTGCGGCCTCGTGGACGGGGACGTGGGCTGCGCCGAGCGCTTCGAGGACTGCATCGAGTGCCTCGCCTGCGTCTCCGCCTGCCCGGTCGCCTCGGGTGACCCCGAGTACCTTGGGCCGGCGGTCCTGGCTGCCGCCGACCGCCTCCTCGAGGAGCCGCGTCACGCCGATGGCGCCCAGATCATGTCGCTGATCGACTCCGATCACGGCGTCTGGCAGTGTCGATCGGTGTGGGCCTGCTCGGCGGTCTGCCCCTCGAACGTCAACCCGGCGTCGCGCATCATGGATCTGCGCCGCCGGGCGCTGGTGACCTCATGACCGCCGCGCCGAGGCCGGCGCTGCGCCAGCCGTCCCTCATGCGCCGGCTCGCGTACTGGCTTGAGCCACGCTGGCGCGATCCCGGCTGGCTCGCCTTCGCCCTGAACCGCTTCGCCGGCCACATCCTGATCCTGTACCTGCTCGCGCACATGGTGGTCCTCAGCCAGCTCGCGGCCGGAGCGTCCGGGTGGAACGGCCTGCTCGACCTCTTCGGCTCCCGCCCGTTCCTGGTGGGTGACGTGCTGCTCATCGCGGCGGTCGTCTTCCACGGCCTCAACGGCATCCGGGTCGCGGCGCTCACCGCGGGTCTCGGGACGCGGCACCCGAACGCGTGGGTCGCCGTCGTCCTCGTCGTCAGCGCTGCACTTTCCCTGCTCGCCGCCTGGGGGATCCTGCTGTGAGCAGCCGGTCGATGCCTCGCCGCTTCCTCGGGCGCCCAGAGAGCGCGGAGCCGGGCTACCTCCCCGCGCCGCTCGAGCGACCGACGAGCGCGTATCGGCCCCGGGTCCGGACCGGCCTCCTCTGGATGGTGCAGGTGATCGCCGGCGGCCTCCTGATCGTCTTCCTCGGCGTTCACCTGGTGGCGCAGCACCTTCTGGTTCCGGGCGGCCTGCGCTCCTACGCGGACGTCGCCGCCTACCTGCGCGAGCCGATCGCCCTCGTTTCGGAGATCGGCCTGCTGGCCAGCGTCCTGGTGCACGCGTCGCTCGGCCTTCGGTCGGCGCTGGTGGACGTGGTGCGCAGCCCCCGGACCCTGGCGCGCATCACCTGGGTGATCGCGGGCGTGGCGGTCGTGATCTTCGGCTACGCCATCTGGCTGACGCTGCGGATCATCGGGACGATCTGACCGGAGCCGCGCTCCGCTTCTCGTCAGCCGGGAGGCCAGGTCATGGGCCGCCCACCGAGCAGGTGCAGGTGCAGGTGCGGCACCGTCTGGCCGCCGGCCGGGCCGATGTTCGAGACGATCCGGTAGCCGTTCGACAGGCCGCCCTCGCTGGCAACCTTCCGCAGGGCTCCGAAGAGCGCCGCGAGCAGCCGGGTGTCGTCGGATGCCGTCGTGAGCTCGCCGAGGGAGCCGATGTGCCGGCGCGAGATGGCCAGGACGTGGGTCGGGGCCCTGGGGGCGACGTCGCGGATGACGATCACGTCGTCATCGGCGTAGACGCGCTCCGACGGCAGCTCGTCGGCGATGATGCGGCAGAAGAGGCAGGTCGGATCGCGTTCGTCTGTCATGCGCACAGGCTAGGCGAAGTCCCCGGTCCGCGACAACACCACGGCCGCCGCGGCGATGGCCACCGACTCGGCGCGCAGGACGCGCGGGCCGAGCCAGGCGATCGTGGCCCCGGCCGAGCGGGCCGCGGCCAGCTCGTCGGGGTG
>CAYVLM010000083.1:0-7699 GCA_964452225.1 uncultured Steroidobacteraceae bacterium
ATGGTCGCGCCGGGGCGCCCTCCTGCTCCCCGGATAGCTCGACCGCCTCGGCGTCGCCGGGCGCCGCCTGTGGAGAACCCTTGTGCCGCTCGTCAAGCATGTCGATCCCGCGCTTGATGCTCGTCAGGGCCTTGATGCATTCGCCCTCGAGACGGATCAGGACCCCCGCGGCGTACTCGTCGGCACCGCGGCGGATCTCAACGGCCTCACCGGTCGCCTGCTCGATCAGCTCGCGCGCCCGATCCTGCGCCAGCTTGACGAGCTCACGCTCCTCGAGCATCTGGGCGGCCTGCTCCTGCGCACGGGCGAGCACCTGGTCGGCCTCGTCGCGGGCGCGCTCCGTGATGCGGGACGCGTCCTCCGTTACCCGCTTGGCCTGTCGCACCTCCTCGGGCACGGCGACGCGAAGCTGGTCGATCAGCTCCAGGACCGAGGCCTGGTCGAGCACCACGTTGTTGGTCAGGGGGAGCTTCTTGCCAGCCGCGACGAGCGACTCGAGGCGCTCTACGAGGAAGAGGATGTCCGTGAACCTGCCCTCCGTCGATGCCGGATCCGCGCCCGGGTCGGGTTGGCTGAAGATTATACCCAGCCGACGCCGGCGCTCCCGCGCGGGCAGCTGCCGGGACGGGCATCGTGCCGGCCCGGATCAGCCTCCCGCCGTGCGGGAGGCAAGGGCCTCTGCAACCGCCGGCGGCACCATCCCGGATACGTCCCCGCCGAACCGGGCGACCTCCTTCGCGAGGGACGAGGAGATGTACCCGAACTCCAGGGCGGTCATGAGGAAGGTCGTGTCCAGCTCCGGAGCCAGGCGGCGGTTGGTGTGCGCCAGCTGCAGCTCGAACTCGAAGTCGCTCACGGCCCGCAGGCCGCGGACCACGAAGCCCGCGCGATGGCGGCGGGCGAACTCCACGGTCAGCCCCTCGAAGGCCTCGACCGCCACGACCTCCCCGAGGTCGGCGACGCAGCGCCGGATGAGGAGGACTCGCTCGTCGACGCCGAAGAGCGCCCGCTTCGCCGGGTTGTCGAGCACGCCGATCACCAGCCGGTCGAAGAGGCCCACCGCGCGCCGGATGACGTCCAGGTGCGCGTTGGTGATCGGGTCGAACGACCCGGGGAAGACCGCGATGCGGCTCATGTCACGCCTCCGGCGGGTTCCAGGAAGCTCAGGACCGTCTCCCCGAAGCGGCGCTGTCGGACCACCGAGAGCCCCGCAGGGGCCGGCACCTCCGTGCGCCAGAAGGTGCGGACCACCACGGTGGCGTCCCGTTCCAGCAGCGGCTCGACGGCCTGAAGCGGCGCGAGGATAGCACGCTCGGCGAACGGCGGATCCAGCATCACCAGCCCGTACCGCGGGGGCGCGGCGCCCCCGGCAGCCCCGGCGAGGAACTGCAGGACGTCGCCGGCGACAACCTCCGCGGATCGACTGAGCCGGGTCCGCTCCAGGTTGCGCTGCAGGACCGCACGGGCCTCCCGGCTGCGCTCGACGAATGTGCAGGTCGCGGCGCCGCGTGACAGCGCCTCGATTCCCACGGCGCCGCTGCCGGCGTACAGGTCGAGCACGGCCGCATCCATGACCCGCTCGCCGAGGATGCCAAACAGCGCCTCCTTGATCCGGTCGGTGATGGGTCGCGTGGTCCGGCCTCGCGGTGCCTCCAGGGTCACACCCCGCAGGGAGCCGGCGATCACCCGCATCGGGGCTCCGGGCCGTCAGGCTGCATCGTCGTCGCTCTCCCGCGGCGCGAAGTCGTCCCGCAGCCTGATGAGGGCGGGCCGCCGCTCGAGCGTCGGATCGGTCGAGACGAGGCGCTCGGCGAGGGTTCGGGCGCGCCCGGCGAGCGCCAGGTGGCGCGGCTCGAAGAGCGACGCGACCCGCAGCGGCGGCAGGCCGCTCTGTCGCGTGCCGAGCAGGCTGCCCGCGCCGCGGAGCCGAAGGTCAGCCTCCGCGATGGCGAATCCGTCGTGCGAGCCGCGGATCACCCTCAGGCGCTCCCGCGCCACGGGGTCCGGGCTGTCGCTGAGCAGGATGCAGAACGACCGATGCGGACCGCGACCGACCCGCCCGCGCAGCTGGTGCAGCTGCGCGAGCCCAAAGCGCTCGGCATCCTCCACCAGCATGACCGACGCGTTCGGCACGTCGATGCCCACCTCGATGACGGTGGTCGCCACCAGCACGTCCAGCTCCCCGGCCGCCACCCGGGCCATCGTCGCGTCACGCACCTCGGCACGCTGCTGGCCATGCACCAGCCCGACCCTCACGCCGGGAAGGGCAGCGGTCATCCGCTCCGCCTCCGCCTCCACCGACGCGGCTTCGAGTGCGTCACTCTCCTCCACGAGGGGGACCACCACGAATGCCTGCCGCCCCTCCGCCACCTCCGAGGCGATGAAGCGCTCGATTGCCCGCAGCGCGGTGCGATCCCGGATCTCGGTGCGGATCGGGCGCCGTCCCGGCGGCAGCTCGCGCAGGGTGCTGATGGCCAGGTCGCCGTACACCGTCAGGGCCAGCGTCCGCGGTATGGGGGTCGCCGTCAGGGCGAGCAGGTGCGGCTCGCCGCCCTCGCCCTTGGCCTGCAGCGCCGCACGCTGCTCGACGCCGAAGCGATGCTGCTCGTCGACCACCGCGAGCGCCAGGGAGCTGAACTCCACGTCCCTGCTGAGCACCGCGTGCGTCCCGATGAGAACCTCGATCTCGCCGGCCTCGATGGCCGCATGGATGGTTCGCTTGCGCGCCGGCGACAGGCTGCCGGAGAGGAACTCGACCCGCACCCCCAGCGCCTCGAGGAGGGGTGCGATGCCGAGGTGGTGCTGTCGGGCGAGGATCTCGGTCGGTGCCATCAGCACGCCCTGCCATCCGGCTCGGCAGGCGGCCGCCAGCGCAAGCGCCGCCACCGCGGTCTTGCCGCTGCCAACATCGCCCTCCAGGAGACGCCGCATCGGCCGGTCCGACCGGAGGTCGGCGAGCACGTCGTCGACGGCCGTCCGCTGGTCATGCGTCAGCTCGAAGGGCAACGCCGCAATCATCTCCGCGAGCACCCGGTCGTCCACCTCGATCCTCGGTGCGCGCAGCGCGGTGCGCGCGGCTCGGGCCTGGACCATCACCAGCTGCAGAGCCAGGAGCTCGTCGAAGGCGAGCCGGTCGAGGGCCGGCAGCACATCCGCCGCGTCGGTCGGAAAGTGCGCCGTGCGCAGCGCATCGGCCAGGCCGGGCAGCCATCGCGCTCCGCGGGAGCCAGCGGGTCATCCAGGTCGGGCAGGCAGCGCTCCAGGACACGCGCCAGGAGCTCGCGCACCCGCCGTTGCGTCAGGCCCGAGGTGAGCGGATAGACGGGCACGATGCGCGCGGTGTGCAGGGACCGGCTTCCCGCCGGGCTGAAGTCCGGCGAGGTGAACTGCGGCCGCCAGCCGCGCATGGTGACCTTGCCGCTGACGATGATCTCGTCCCCCTTCCGCAGCCGCCGCTCCACGAACCTTCGTCCGAACCAGACCGCCTCCGCGCTGCCGCTCTCGTCGACGAGCTGGGCGATCACCCGCTGCGGACGACGCCCGAACCCGGCCTCCACGGCCACGCCGGCCACGCGCACACGGGCCGACTGCTTCTCGTCCGGCCGCAGCTCGCCCAGCGGCCGCAGCTCGCTGAAGTCGTCGTAGCGGAACGGGAGATGGAAGATGGCCTGGCGCGGCGTGTGGAGCCCGAGCCGGCCGAGGGCCGCCGCGCCACGCCCCAGCTCCGGGACCGCCTTGCGCAGCGGCAGATCGAGCCGGTCGGCGGACTCCGGGAGCGTCACGGGGAGGCCGCCGCGTACACGAGCGTCCGGGCCGGCGACGGCGCGGGGACGGCGCATTGCATGGGCCGATCCTAGCGTGCTACCATCCGGCCGATCCGGCGCCGCCGTCCGGCGGGCCGGTTCGTTCATGCTTGGAGTCCCCGAACCGCCAATGGCACGAGTCTGCGACATCTGTGGAAAGCGACCGATGACGGGCTGGAACCCGCAGTCGGTTGGGATGAACCGCAAGCGCGCACTCAGGCGCTGGCTGCCGAACCTGCAGCCGATGATGGTCGACCGCGACGGACGCCGCGTCCGCGTGCAGGCCTGCTCGCGCTGCCGCCGCAACGCGCAGAAGGTCTGAGTCCCCGGAGATCCGCGGCAGCTCAGCCGGCCGCCAGGTCCGTCGCGGAGTCCACGATCAGGGTGAACGGCCCCTGGTTCGTCAGCTCCACCGTCATCGCGGCCCCGAAGCGCCCCGTCTCGCACGTCACTCCCTGCGCACGCAGGCGATCCACGAAGCGCTCGACGAGCGGCTGCGCGAAGGCCGGGTCGGCGGCCATCGAGAAGCTCGGGCGTCGGCCGCGCCGCAGGTCGGCGCACAGCGTGAACTGGCTCACCACCAGGAGGGATCCGCCGATCGCGGCGAGATCCAGGTTCGTCCTCCCGTGTGAGTCGGTGAAGTAGCGCAGCCCGGCGAGCTTGTCCGCCATTGCATCGGCGATCTCCGCCGTGTCGTGGGCGCCGATGCCGACCAGCACCAGCGCCCCGGGCCCGATGGCGCCCGTGGTCGTCCCCGCGACCCGCACGGCCGCTGCGCTGACGCGCTGGACGACGAGCCGCATCTCCTCAGGGTGTTCCCGCCGGGCCGGGCACGGCTGATGCCGAGGCCGACGCGGCCGGAGCCGTGGCCGAGGGCGTGACCGAGGGCGGTGCCGGACTGGTCACCGGCCCGGAGTCCTCCCCGGCCCGGGGCGGTCCGAGGGCGGCAACGGTGAACCGCGCCGCGGCGTTCCAGATCATCCAGCCGTCGGCGTTGTTGTCGGCCAGCGCCTGCATCTCCTTGTGGATGTCGGCCACCGTGTAGGCCCGCAGGTTGCCGTAGGCGAAGTCCTGGATCCAGGGGCGGATCTCGATGGGGAGGCCCTTCGCCTCCTGGTTCATGAGCTTGAGCGAGCGGCTGATGATCTCGTAGGGGTGATCGTTGGGCACCGCGTAGCCCCACGTGTACGGCGCGTAGTGGCTCGGGTAGACCATGGGGTCGAAGTAGTCGACGTACGGCATGATCACCTCTGGCCGCTGGCCGATCCCCTGGTCATCGGCGGCGATGAAGCTGATCGGGAAGACATCGGCCCCGAGGAAGGTCCTGGTCGGTGCCAGCGCCTGCGAGACGATGCGGAAGAGGCGCCGGATCGCGGGCAGCCGGAAGGACTGGGTGTTCGGCAGAACGGTCTGGGCCGTGCTGTAGTCCCCGTCGCTGAAGAAGCGGACGTAGTCGAGCTGCACCTCGTCGAACCCCTTGTCGGCGAGGTCCCTGGCGATCGAGGCGATGTAGGTGGCAACCTCCGGCTGGTTCGGATCCAGCCAGTGGTCGCCGTGGTAGTCGCTCCACGGCTTGCCGGTCTTGCTGTTCTGCACAGCGAGCTGCGGCTCGGAGGCGGTCAGGGTGTCGTCCTTCATGACGACCACGCGGGCGATGGTGTAGATCCCGCGCGCCTTGAGCATCGGCAGCAGGGTGTCCAGGTGGAGCAGCGGCTGGGCCTTCACCGCCCCGGCTGCGTTCGCCGACGGCAGATCGGTCGCGTAGTACAGGTATCCGCCGCCCTCCTTCACGTCGATCACCATGGCGTTGACGTCGGTGTTCGCAATCGTCTTGAGCATCGCGTCGAGGCGACCCGCCCCCTCGAAGACCGATGCCGGCGCGTAGAGGGCACGAACCTGGAACGGCTGCATCGCGACATCTTGCGTCGTCGAGGTCTTGATCGGCAGCTCCTCGATCCGGTACCCGGCACGCTTGTACACGATGGTGCCGCTGGCCGGAACGTCGGGCAGTGAGTAGCGGCCGGACTGGTCGCTGGTGACCACGTTGGGCTTCCCGTCGACGAAGATCTTCACGCCGAAGAGGGGCGAGCCCGTGGCGTCGGTCACCGTCCCGCTGACGACGTTGGGCCGAAGGCTCACCGTCATCTCGCCATCGGCGGGCACCTCGCCGCTCCCGCTCTCGTGCCCCGGCGCGGTCACCGTCAGGGTCGCTCCCCGCATCGCCAGGATGGTGGCCGTTCCGTCGGCATCGGTGACTGCCGGGGTTCCCCCGCCGCGAACGGTGGCGCCGGCCAGCGGAGCACCCGCGGTGCTCTGGGCGTGCAGCGTCACCTCGCGAGGCTGCTCGGGGGTGGGCGTGCCGCCGAACGGCACGCCGTTGCTGCCGCACCCGGCGAGGACCATCACCAGCAGCGCCGCAGCGACGACCGGTGCCCCCCGCGCACGGTTCACGCGGTCACCTCGCGCTGGGTCGGCTCCACGGGACCGTGGCGTGCCGCCGACCGCAGCTCCTCGACCACCCCGCCGAGCTCCCCGGAGTGGCGGTAGAGCCCTGACCCCACAACCAGGACATCGCCCCCGGCGTGGAAGGAAGCCCCGATGGTCTGCTCGTTGACCCCGCCGTCGACGCCGATCGGGAGGTCGAGCCCGCGCCGCTCGGCCTCGGCTCGCAGGGAAGCCAGCTTCGGCAGCACGTCCACGATGAACGCCTGCCCGCCGAACCCGGGGTGGACGGTCATCACCAGCAGCAGGTCGATCTGCTCCAGGTAGCCGTGCACCGCCTCCCCGGGCGTCTCGGGGTTGATTGCCAGGCCGGCGCCGCGCCCGGTGCGGTGGATGCGCTCGATCACCGCCGCCGGGTCGTCCTCGGCCTCGACATGGAAGACGACCAGGTCGCTCCCGGCGTCCACGAACTCCTCCACGTAGCGGAGCGGCTGGCTGATCATCAGGTGAGAGTGGAACGGGAGCGTCGTGACGGGCCTCACCGCCTCGACGACCACGGGGCCCATGGAGATGTTCGGCACGAAATGGCCGTCCATCACGTCGAGGTGGATCGAGTCGACGCCGCCCTCGGCGGCCCGGCGCACCTCGGCGCCCAGCATCGCGAAGTCCGCGGTGAGCACGCTGGCGCTGATCTGGGGCGGACGAACCATCGGTGTGGTCATGCGCCGACCGGCGCCTGGAGGATGGCCGCCGGCCGCGGCAGGGCCCGGCCCGCGAGCTGGGCGTGCAGCTGGCCGCACGCGGCCTCGATCTCCCGGCCGCGCGTGTCGCGGACGGTGAGCGGCACCCCGCGGGCCCGGACCACCGAGGCGAAGGCATCGATGCGGCTGCGGGGCGATCCGCTCCAGGGTGAGCCGGGGGTCGGATTGAGCGGAATCAGGTTCACGTGGCTCAGCCAGCCGGCGGCCAGGTCGGCGAGGCGCGCGGCGAGGGCCGGGGTGTCGTTGAGCCCGTCGATCATCACGTACTCGAGGCTCACCCGCCGGCCGGTCGCCTCGGCGAAGCGACGGCCGGCGCCGATCAGGGCGGCGAGCCTCCACTTGCGGTTGATCGGGACCAGCTCGTCGCGCAGGCGGTCCTCGGCCGCGTGCAGGCTGATCGCCAGGTTCACCTGCGGCAGCTCGGCGATCATGCGGTCGATCCCCGGGATCACGCCCGAGGTGCTGACGGTGATGTGGCGCGCACCGATGCCGAGCCGGCCGGGATCGTTCAGCAGGCGGATCGCCTCGAACACCCGGTTCGCGTTGTTCAGCGGCTCCCCCATCCCCATGAAGACGATGTTGTAGTGGCCGGTGTGCTCGCCCGGGCGCCAGTCGCGGCCGAGCGCCAGCCAGGGAGCCCGGTGCCAGTGCAGGACCTGGTCGACGATCTCGCCCGGCGTCAGCTGGCGCCCG
>CAYVLM010000084.1:0-7654 GCA_964452225.1 uncultured Steroidobacteraceae bacterium
AGGGCACCGCATCGGACGGCGTCCTCCAGCATCGCGCGCGCTACCCGGTCCTTGACCGACCCGGTCGGGTTGGCTCCCTCGAGCTTGGCGTACAGGTGCACGCGCGGGTCGGGCGCCAGGCGGCGCAGCTCGACCATCGGCGTGTTGCCGATGGCGTCGACGATGTTGACCGAGGGCGGGCTCGCGCTGCCGGGGCGGGAGCCCAGGCGCGAGACGGCAGCCATCGGGCCTATCCCGGGCCGGATCCTGCGCCGCCGGCCATGGCCGGCAGGAGGATCACGGTGTCGTTGGGACCGACCGACGTCTGCAGCCCCTCGCGGTAGCGGACGTCACGGTCGTTCACGTACACGTTGATGAAGGGCGACAGCTCGCCGTCGGTGGTCACGCGCTCCCGGAGCTCCGGGAAGTGCTCGAAGAGGTCGCCGAGCACCTCGGCCACGGTGGCGCCCTGGGCGGACACCGTGCGGTTGCCCCCGGCGACGTCGCGCAGCACCGGCGGGATCCGGACCTGGCTCACGAGCCCGCCGCCGTGGCCACGGCGCTCCCGGTCGCCGCGACGTCGGACGCCGCGAGGAACGGCGACCGGGCCCCGCATGCCGGGCAGTCCGGGTTGCGCCAGATCCGCACCTCCTCGAACGCAGTGCTCGCGGCGTCGAACATGAGGAGCCGTCCGGCGAGAGGCTCGCCAACGCCGAGAACGAGCTTGAAGACCTCGTTGGCCTGCAGGAGGCCCACGATCCCCGGCAGGACGCCGAGCACCCCGGCCACCGAGCACGCGGGTGCCAGCTCCTCGGGTGGCTGGGTCGGGTACATGCAGCGGTAGCACGGACCGTCGAAGGGGATGAACGTGGTCACCTGTCCGTCCCAGCGGTAGATGGAGCCGTGGACCACCGGCTTGCGCAGCCGGACGGCCGCGTCGTTGAGGACGTACCGGGTGTCGAAGTTGTCGGTACCGTCCACGACCACGTCGTACCCGGAGATCAGCCGCTCCACGTTCTCGGCAGAGAGCCGCTCGCGGTGCTCGACGATCCGGGTCTCGGGGTTGAGGGCGCTGAGCGTCATGCGGGCGCTCTCCGTCTTCGGCACGCCGACCCGGTCGGCGGTGTGGAGGACCTGGCGCTGAAGGTTCGACTCGTCGACCACGTCATCGTCGACGAGCCCGATCGTCCCCACGCCCGACGCGGCCAGGTACAGCGCGGCCGGCGAGCCGAGGCCGCCGGCGCCGATCAGCAGCACCCGGCTGTCGAGGAGCCGCCGCTGCCCCGCCTGGCCGCCCTCCGGAATCAGCAGCTGGCGGGCGTAGCGACGCTGCTGGGCGGGACTGAGCAGGGCCTCGGGCGCCTCCCACGCACCGCCGGCGCGCCGCCAGTCGCCGATCTGGCCGGCGAGGCTCACGGCATTGCTGTAGCCGAGCGCCTGCATCCGGGCCACGGCCCGTGCCGACCGCACGCCGGCGGCGCAGTGGACGACAACTGGCGTGGTCTTGTCGGGAATCATTTCCTCGACGCGGCTCGCCACGTCGGCGAGGGGCAGGAGGGTGGCGCCGGCGACGTGCCCGGCGTTCCATTCGGCAGGCTCGCGCACGTCGAGGACCTGGTAGCCGTCCGCCACCAGGCGGATCGCCTGGGGGACGGTGACCTCTCTGATCGGATGGGGTGTCGCGGTGTGGTCTGTCATGGGTCTCGTTCTCTGCTGAAGCTGGGGATCGCCTCGATGGCGAATGGGCCGCAAGCCGATCCCAGGCTGACGGCGGATCGGCTCCGTGGAGGTTCCGGTGCTGCCGGCGTGGTCAGCGCCCGGTTCGCCCCGCGGACCGTCTACACCGCCCGGTCGACTGCAGGCAGCTCACCCGTCGGCCCCCGAAGGACTTGCTCACCCGGCCACCTCGGCCTCTTCCGGCCAGGCCACCTCCGCCCCGTGAACCGCGCCCTGGAGCACCTTGTAGGAGAGCAGCGCGCACTTCAGGCGCGCCGGGCCGATGGGAACACCCAGCTCGTCGAGCAGCTCCTTGGGATCCATCGCCTTGATCTCGGCCAGGCTCTTGCCGCGCAGCTCGTCGGTCAGGATGCTCGCCGACGCCTGGCTGATGGCGCAGCCGCGTCCATCGAAGGCGACGTCGGCGATCCGTTCCTTCGCGGGATCGAGCACGATCGTCATGCTCATCTCGTCGCCGCAGGTCGGGTTCGAGTCCGCGAAATGCAGGTCGTGTGGATCGAGATACCCCTTGTTGTGGGGGTTCCGGTAGTGCTCGAGGATGAAGTCCCGGTACAGGTTGTCCATCGCCTCGCCTCTCAGGCCCGCACGCCGAAGACGTCCTGCACGGCGTGCACGGCGCCGGCGAGCGCCTCGACGTCGTCGAGGTCGTTGTAGACGTAGAAGCTCGCCCGCGTGGTGGCCGGGATGTCGTAGCGGAGCATCACCGGCTGCGCGCAGTGGTGGCCGGCCCGGACCGCCACGCCCTCGGCGTCGAAGATGGTGGCCACGTCATGGGGATGCGCGCTCTCCATGACGATGCTGATGACACCGGCGTGGATCGCCGGATCCGCCGGTCCAAGCAGCTTCACACCGTCGATGGCGGAGAGCGTCTTCCAGGCGTGCTCGAACAGGTAGCGCTCGTGCTCCCGCACGCGATCCATCCCAAGCCGCTCCAGGTACTCGATCGCCGCTCCCCAGCCGATCGCCTCGGCGATCGCCGGCGTGCCCGCCTCGAACTTGTGCGGGACGCTGTTCCACTCCGCCCCCTCGAGAGTGACCCGAATGATCATGCTGCCGCCGGTCATGAAGGGCGGCATCGCCTCGAGCAGCTCGCGGCGTCCCCACAGGGCGCCGATCCCGGACGGCCCCAGCATCTTGTGGCCGCTGATCGCCAGGAAGTCGCAGCCGATCTCGCGCACGTCGACCGCCATGTGCGGCGCGGACTGGGCGGCGTCGACCAGCACCAGCGCGCCGGCGTCATGGCCCATGCGGGTGATCTCGGCGACCGGGTTGATGGTCCCGAGCGCGTTGCTCACGCCGGCCACCGCCAGGAGCCGCGGCGGCTTCCCGTCTCGCGGCGCAAGCCTGGCGCGCAGGTCGTCCATCTCCAGGCGCCCGTCGTCGGTGATGGCCACGTACTCCAGGGTGGCGCCGACCTCGTGGCACAGCTGCTGCCAGGGGACGATGTTGGCGTGGTGCTCGAGCTGGGTGGTGATCACCCGGTCGCCGGGCCCCACGTTCGTGCGGCCCCAGCTGTACGCGACCAGGTTGATCGCCTCGGTCGCGTTGCGGACGAAGACCACCTCGCGCTCGGACCCCGCGCCGATGAAGCGGGCGACGGCGCGCCGCGCCCCTTCGAACCGGTCGGTCGCGTCCTCGCTGAGCTCGTAGATCCCGCGGTGGACGTTGGCGTAGTGGTGGGCGTAGGCGTCCGCGACCGCATCGATCACCACGCGGGGCTTGGGAGCCGATGCGGCAGCATCCAGGAAGACAAGCCGCTTCCCGCTCCGGGTGGGCCGCTCGTACATCGGGAAGTCGGCGCGCAGCTCGCTGCCCGAGAATCCACCGGGGACTCTCGCGGTGGGCTGTGAGGTCGCCTGCTGCACCGCCATCGGTCTCACCAGTCTACGCGTGCTCTCCGACGGGCTCCGGAGCGCCGGACTCGTCGAGGGTGCCGACCGGCAGCCCGACCTGCTCCCGGACCCAGTCGTAGCCGTTCGCCTCCAGCTGGTGGCTGAGCTCCTCCCCGCCCGACATGACGATGCGGCCGTCCATGAGGACGTGCACGAAACCGGGCTTCACGTAGTTCAGCATCCGCTGGTAATGCGTGATCAGGAGGACGCCCATCTCCGGGGAGAGGCTGGCGTTGATGCCTTCCGCGACGGTCCGCAGCGCGTCGATGTCGAGCCCCGAGTCGGTTTCGTCCAGGATCGCCATCTGTGGACGCAGGACGGCCATCTGGAGCATCTCCAGGCGCTTCTTCTCTCCGCCCGAGAAGCCGTCGTTCACGTACCGCGAGGCGAAGCCGGCATCCATCCGCAGCAGCCCCATCTTCTCCTCCATCAGCCGGCGGAACTTGGCCAGCGGGATGCCCGTGTACTTGGCGGCCTGCTGCGGGTCGTCGGTGGTCGGCTTCGGGTGGTGGACGGCGTTGAAGATGTTTCGCAGGAAGCTGGCGACCGTCACGCCGGGGATCGCGGAGGGGTACTGGAAGGCCAGGAAGAGGCCCAGCCGCGCCCGCTTGTCCGGGCTGAGCGTGAGCAGGTCCTGGCCACGCCAGGTCACGCGACCGGCGTCCACGTGGTAGTCCGGATGACCCATGAGGGTGTAGGCCAGGCTCGTCTTGCCCGAGCCGTTGGGGCCCATCAGAGCGTGCACCTCGCCCTGGGCCACGGTCAGGCTGACCCCCTTGAGGATCTTCTTCTCGCCGATGCTGACCTCCAGGTCGGCGATCTCCAGCTGATCGGTCATGAGTGGCTGCTTACCTGTCTCCTGCGCTGCTCCACGTTGGTGGCTACCTCCGCACCGCTGGCGCTGCCGTCCCCTTCGCCGCGGACTTCGCGGCGAGCGCGGCGTGCCGTGCAATGCGCTGTCGGCGAACCGATGGCGGATAGGGCGGACCCCCGGCGCCGGCCGCGGCGTCCGCCAGGGTGATGGCGCCCAGTGTCGAGCTCATCGCCTCGTAGACGCCCTGGAAGAGGCCGTGCACGCTGCATGGCTGGGGCCGGTCGCAGGCCTCCAGGTCGGCCGCGCCGGCGCATGGCATCTCGAGGAGGGGTCCCTCGAGGACCCGCATGGCGTCCGCCAGGTTGATCTCTCGCGGTGAGCGGGCCAGCTCGTAACCACCGGAGTGGCCCCGGGTGGCGGTCACCAGCCCCGCGCGGCGCAGCTGGCTGACGAGCTGCTCCAGGTAGGCGTGGGGAAGCTTCTCGTCGCGCGCGATGCAGGCCAGCGAGAGCGGCCCCTCGCCATGGTGACGCGCCAGCTGGACCAGGACCCGCATCCCGTACTCGGTCCGCGCACTGATCCTCATGGCTCGAGCTCCACCTGCACGTCGTCCCCGACGACGCGCGCGGCATAGGCGCGGACCGGGCGCACCGGCGGCAGCGACAGCACGCGACCGGTGAACAGGTCGAAGCGTCCGCCGTGCCGCGGGCACTCGACGGCGTCCTCGTCGAGCTCGCCCTCGCCGAGCACGCCGCCGTCATGGGTGCAGACGTTGTCGATCGCGCCCCACTCGCCGTCCTCGGTCAGTCCAACGCACAGCGACAATCCGCCAACCTGCACGACGTGCACCGTGCCCGGAGCGATCTCGGAGGCGCTCGCCACGCTGACGAAGCCGCCTGCGGACGCCGTCACGCCCTCCGTGCTCACGCGCTCGCCCCCAGCTCCTCGAAGCCCTCCACGTGGCCGATCCGGTCGGCGAGCGCGGCGAGCATCGCGCTCCGCACCGGCTCGACCGGCACCTTGGCGATCACCTGCTCGAAGAATCCGCGGACGATCATCCGCTCAGCCTCGTCGGCGGGGAGCCCGCGTGACTCGGCGTAGAAGCGCTGGACCGGGTCGATGGCGCCGGCCGTCGCCCCATGGCCGCAGCGCAGCAGGTCGTTGGTCTTGATCTCGAGCACCGGGATCGGCTCGGCCCCGGCGTTCGGCGAGAGGAGGAGGTTGCGGCACTCCTGGTAGCTGCTCGACTGGCGGGCCGTCTCCTGGACGCGGGTCACCCCGTAGAACGCCGCGCGCGCGTGGTCATACAGGGCGGAGAGGTAGAGGAGGTCCGAGGTGGTGTGATCACCCACCAGGTCCTGGAGGGAGTTGATGTCGATGTGCTGCTCGTCGCCGGCGGCGAGCAGGCCAAGGAGGAGGCTCGTCCCGCCCCTGCCGTTCATCCGCACGTCCAGCCCGAGCTTGGTCACCTTCGAGCCGACCTCGGTGTTCAGGATGGTGACCACCGCGTCGCGGCCAACCTCCACACGCTGCGCGCCGATGTTCCAGACGGCGTCCCCGAGCCGCTGGAGGTTCGCGTAGCGGACCCGGGCACCGGGGAGGGCGTGGACCGCGACGGTTCCGCCGAACCAGCCCGCCGCGCCGTCGGGCGAGACCGTCTCCTCGAGCAGGGTGACGCTGGATCCTTCCTCGGCCACGACCAGCGTGTGCGGCAGGAAGGTCGCATCGGCCCGGGGCTGGGTGATGCGGGCAATCAGGGTTCCATCCACCTCGACGCCGGGCGGCACGTGGAGGAAGACGCCGCCGGTCCAGGCTGCCAGGGAAAGGCTCCAGAACGCGGCGTGGGACGCGACCGGATCACCGGCGCCGAGCCAGCGCTGCACCAGGTCCGGGTGCTCGCGAACGGCTGACGCCAGGTCGGTGAAGACCACGCCGCGCTCGGCCAGCCGCAGGTCGGGTACCTCCGGGCGGAACTCCGCCTCGTCGAGCAGCGCGCCTTCGCGGGGAAGCTCCCGCAGCGAGGTGCGGCGCCACTCCTCCTCCTGGCCGCTCGGAAGCTCCGCGGCCTCCGCGCGCTGCCACCAGGCGCGGCGCAGATCGCGCAGCCAGTCCGGTTCGCGCCGCCGTTCCGCGAGCGCGTCGACGGCCGCCGCGTCGAGCGGCATCGGGCGGGCCTCAATCGTCATGGACTAGCCGACCGCCCCTTCCATCTGGAGCTGGATGAGGCGGTTCATCTCGACCGCGTACTCCATGGGCAGCTCCTTGACGATCGGCTCGATGAAGCCGTTGACGATCATGGCGGCAGCCTCTGCCTCGCTCATGCCTCGGCTCATCAGGTAGAAGAGCTGCTCGGAACCGACCTTGGAGACGGTTGCCTCGTGCCCGATGGTGACCTCGTCCTCGTCGATCTCCATGTACGGGTACGTGTCGGAGCGGGCGGCATCGTCGAGAATCAGGGCGTCGCAGCGCACTGTCGACTTGCTCCGCTTGCAGCCCGGGTAGACCTTGACCAGGCCGCGGTAGCTGGTCCGGCCGGTCCCCTGGGAGATGGACTTCGAGGTGATCAGGCTCGTCGTGTTCGGCGCTGCGTGGACCACCTTGCCCCCCGCGTCCTGGTGCTGGTCGCTGCCGGCGAACGCGATGGAGAGCACCTCCCCGTGGGCCCGCTCGCCCAGCAGGTAGATGCTCGGGTACTTCATCGTGACCCGCGAGCCGAGGTTGCCGTCGACCCATTCCATCACCGCGTCCTCGTAGGCCACGGCGCGCTTGGTGACTAGGTTGTAGACGTTGTGGCTCCAGTTCTGAATCGTGGTGTACCGCATCCGCGCGCCCTTCTTGACGATGATCTCCACCACCGCCGCGTGCAGGCTTGCGGTGGAGTAGGTCGGCGCGGTGCAGCCCTCCACGTAGTGGACCGATGCACCCTCGTCCACGATGATCAGCGTCCGCTCGAACTGGCCCATGTTCTCGGTGTTGATCCGGAAGTAGGCCTGCAGCGGCAGCTCCACGTGGACGCCCGGCGGAACGTAGATGAAGCTGCCGCCGGACCAGACCGCGGTGTTCAGCGCGGCAATCTTGTTGTCGTTCGCCGGGATCACCGTCCCGAAGTGCTCCCTGAAGATGTCCGGATGTTCCTTCAGCGCCTGGTCGGTGCCCAGGAAGATGACGCCCTGCTTCTCCAGCTCGCTGCGGATGTTGTGGTAGACGACCTCGGAGTCGTACTGGCCGCCAA
>CAYVLM010000085.1:0-7641 GCA_964452225.1 uncultured Steroidobacteraceae bacterium
CGAACCACCGCGGCATCTGACAAGTCGGGGGCGGGCCGAACCGAACGCGAAGGCCCCTGGCAGCATGCACCACATGCCAGGGGCCTGGGCGAGGGTCACCGGGGAAGCCGGATCAGGCGAAGAAGTCGTTGATCGCCGCGGTGTCGTCCGAGAAGGCCCAGCGGGCGGTGATCTTGCCGTCCTTCATGTGGCAGATCTCGACGGTCCGGTAGTGGAACTTCTTCCCGTTGCGGGTGGCATCGGCGTTCACCATGGCCAGGGCGTGCTCGTCGTTGGCCACGACGTCGTGAAGCGAGGTCGTGATCGTGAAGTCCGGCGCCCCTCCGCCCGCGTAGCGCTCGGCCAGCGCGGCCTTACCCCGGATCGGCTCGGCGAGCCCGATCTCGTGCCACTCGACGTCGTCGGCGATGAAGTCCTGGACGGCGGCCATCTCGCCTTCGTTCATGGCACTGATTGCCTTTCGCAGGGCGGTCGCGTTCGGGTGTTCGGCCATCGGGGTATCTCCTCTCCTGTGGTTGCCGGCTGGGGTGCCACATCATCGCACCCCGGGATCGGCGTGCCTAGGTGGCAACGCCGGGGAGCGCCGGGGGTGGAGGCTAGGCCGCCTCGGCCAATAGCTCGCGGATCACCTGCTCGGAGCCGGCGTAGTCGCCCTCGCCGAAGTGGGTGTGCCGGATGTGGCCCTGCCGGTCGATGAAGTAGAACGCCGGCCAGTAGCGGTTCCCGTACGCGGCCCAGGTGCGGTAGCCGGGGTCGAAGGCGACCGGGAAGGTCACCCCGTCATCGGCCACCGCCTGGCGCACGTTGCCCAGGTCGCGCTCGAACGAGAGCTCCGGCGTGTGCACCCCAATGACCACGAACCCGTCCGCGGCATACCGCTCGTACCAGGCCTCGACGTACGGCTGGACGTGGATGCAGTTGATGCAGGCGAAGGTCCAGAAGTGGACCAGCACCACCTTGCCGCGCAGCGAGGCCAGCGCCAGCGGATCCGAGTTGATCCAGGCCGTGATGCCGGTCAGCTCCGGCGCCCGGCCCAGGTCCTCCAGGGGGACCGATGCCGGCAGCTCCGAGGCCACGGTGCCCGGTCCTCCGAGCTGCGCCAGCTCCTGCTGAACGGCCGGCTGGTCCTCGACGGCCACCAGGGCGGAGCCCCAGCCGTCGGGAAGCGCTGTGGCAACCGCCGCCTGGAGCGGAACGTCCAGGCCCAACGCCACCACCAGGGCGGCGGTCACCATCAGCAGACCGAACCCGCGACGCAGGCGATCTGCCGAGACAGGGGAGGCGAGACCACGGAGCAGGGCGCGACCGCTGGCCGCCACCAGCGCGAAGGGGATCGCCGCACCGGCGACGTAGGCGAGGGCCACCGCCAGGGTTTGCGGCGACGGCCCGGCGGTCACCGCCACCGCGATGACCCCGGCCATGATGGGGCCCACGCACGGCGCCCAGATCAGGCCGATGGCGGCTCCCAGGACGAGCCCGCCAGCCAAGCCGGACCCGCTCCGGCCGCCGGTCACCCGCAGCCCGAGACCCTGGAGCGGCGCGGCGCGAGCCTCCAGCCAATGGCCGAGCGCGGGCACCACGAGAACGGCACCGACCGCCGCCAGGAGGAGGGCGCTCGCCAGCCGCAGCCGATCGGTCGTGAGCCCGGCGGCAGCCAGGAGCGAGGCGAGGAGGACGGTTACCGCCACGAAGGTGACGGCGAACCCGAGGAGGATGCCGGAGAGGCGACGGGCCCGGGCGGTCGTGCCGGTGCCACCGCTGCCGAGCAGCAGGGGGATGACCGGCAGCGCGCACGGCGAGAGGATCGTCAGCACGCCGGCCACGAACGCGAACGCCAGGAGGACGGTCAACGGGCTGCTCCGCTCACCACGATGCTCCGCTCACCATGCGTGCACGGGCGTCATGCGCTACGGCGACGCGGACCCTTCCATCATTGCCTCCGATGGCGAGGCCTCCATCATTGCCTCCGATGGCGAGGCCATCATCACCTCGGACGGCGACGCCATCATGGCCTCCGAAGGCGAGGCCATCATCACCTCCGACGCGGACGGCGAGGAGCCGCCCGCGGGCTGGCAGGCGGCAAGGGCAATCGCCACCGGCAGGGCCAGCGCGCCGAAGACGCGGAGCGCGCGTCGCGGGTTTCCGCTCATGTTCCGGATCCTCGTGCAGGAGACTACCTGCCGAGGATGCCGGGGGGCTGTGACGCGTCTATGACGGTCGGGTGCAGCCCGTGCGACGTTTCAGGCCCACGGAGAGGACCGGCTACGGGAGCCCGGATCGGCCGTAGTTGTCCACCATGGAGACCAGCCGCTGCTCGCGCGACCGCTCGTCCGAGTGCCGGCGACGCAGCAGCGCCGCGTACAGGTAGGAAGCGATGACCATGGCGCCGATCAGGAGAAGGGTGGCAACGGGGTTCTGGGCAAAGGGCTCGACGGGCAACAGCGTCATCCTCCGGAGCGTGTCCGTCGAGTCTGCGACGGCCGGCCGGCGGGCACAAGAGACGAGATGGGACCGGTCGCCACCGGGACCGATGGTCCAGGTTCGGCTACCGGGCTCCGCACGCGGCCGCCATGTGGCATGGTTCGCGCGTGACCGATTTCGCACCCACCATGCTGCAGCTGGCGGATGGCCGGACGCTCCAGCTCTGGCTCGCGGGACCCGAGGACGGGATCCCGCTCGTGTTCCACTCCGGCAGCCCGAGCATCGGGTCTCCGTACCCCCACTCGGTTGCGAAGGCCGGTGACCGGGGTCTCCGCTGGGTCGGGATGGCGCGGCCCGGGTACGGGTCCTCGACGCGCCAGCCCGGGCGGACGGTGGCGTCGGTCGCCGCAGACGTCGCCCAGGTGCTCGACCACCTCGGCGCTGAGCGCTCCTACACCATGGGCGAGTCGGGCGGGGGTCCGCACGCGCTGGCGACCGCGGCGCTGCTGCCGGATCGCGTCCTGGGCGCCGCGACCCTGGGCAGCGTGGGCCCGTTCAACGCCGCGGGCCTGGACTGGCTGGCGGGCATGGGAGCAGAGAACATCACCGAGTTCGGGGCCGCGGTAACCGGACCGGACGCGCTGCAGCGGTGGCTCGAGACCGATGGGACCTGGGTCGCGACCGTCACCGGCGCCGACGTGGCGAAGGCCTACGGCGATCTCGTGGACGATGTCGACCGGGCAGCGCTCACCGGCGAGTACGCGGACTGGGAGGCAGCCTGCCTCCGCGCATGCGTGAGCTCAGGCTTCTGGGGCTGGTTCGACGACGACATGGCCTTCATCCGTGACTGGGGATTCGATTTGGGGGTGATCCAGCCGCCGGTGGCGATCTGGCAGGGAGAGCACGACCGCATGGTGCCGTTCGCGCACGGCGTCTGGCTGGCGGAGCACGTCCACGGGGCGCGGGCTGAGCTGCGCTCGGACCAGGGCCACCTCTCGCTCGCGCAGTCGGCCTTTGGCGAGATCCTCGACGATCTCATCGCGCACTCGGCCTGACGCCGTCGCGGCTCCGCGCTCGACGGCCGTGGTAGGCTGCGGCGCACCATGACTCGCCGGAACCCCAGCTGGTCAACCATGGCGATGCCCGGGCGGCTGCGCCGCCTGGCCGAGGGTTCCTGACCGAGCGACATCGGTCCACCTCCATCCAGCGCGGCGCGCCGCAATCCGCGACGTGCGCCCTGCCACCCCTGAGACCGATGGAGGTTCCGCCATGGCCGACCGCGCCGCCCACCTCGTGGGCAGCACCCCCTTCGCCGATGCCGGCGACGCGTTCGAGATCGCCTTCGACCGCCTGGGCGGGCACCTGCGCAGCGTCCCCGACGGCGAGACCGGCGAGCGACGCAACTGGATCATCCACATCATCGAGGCCCTCCGGCGCCACCCCGACCTGGAGGTCGCGCGCGAGGGCGACTGGTCCGACTACGACCGGACCCCGACCTTCCGGGTCCGCAAGGGGCACCGGCTGACCGCCGGCAGCCTCGACCTGCAGCACGTGGCGCCCGTCGAGGCCGCGTACCCCGACTTCGCGCGCCGTCGCGCCGAGGCGGTCTCCGCGGGCGTGGCGGGGGCGGGCGAGCTCGCCTTCCAGGTTGGCATCCCCGGCGATCTCGACATGGCCCTCTTCGTCTTCGGGCCCGTGGGGATCCTCCGGCACAGGCGCGCCTTCACCGACGCGACCGTGGCGGAGATCCGGCAGATCGCGGCCCTGGCCGGACATGACAGCGCCGGCCGGACCGATGTCGTCTTCCAGCTGGAGATTCCCGCCGAGCTCGTCTTCGTGGCGCGATTCCCGGACATCCTGCAGCCCGTCGCGGCGTGGTGGCTGGGCAGGGGAGTGGCGCGCCTTGCCGCCCGCTCTCCGGCCGGGACCCGCTTCGGGATTCACCTCTGCGTGGGCGACATGAACCACCGGGCGCTGGCCAGGCTCCGGGACGTGGCACCGCTGGTGCGCCTGGCGAACGCCATCGCCCGGGCCTGGCCGGACGGCCGGACGCTGGAGTTCGTCCACGCGCCGTTCGCGGCAGCCGCAGAGCCACCGCCCTCCCCGGGTACCCCGGACGGTGCCCGTTTCTACGCCCCGCTACGCCAGCTGCGGCTGCCGGTTGGTACCCGCTTCATCGCCGGCTTCGTCCACGAGGCACGCCCCCTCGAGGAGCAGCGCCAGACGCTGGCGCTGATCGAGTCGCTCGTCGGGCGCCGGGTCGACGTGGCCACCTCCTGCGGCCTTGGGCGCCGGGACCGCGAGGCGGCGCTGGCGACCATCGACCGGGCGGCGCAACTGGTGGCCGAGCCCGCTCCGGCGGCTGAGGCGACGCCGGCGGCGGCAGCGACATCGGGCACAATCGGTCCATGAGCGACGACCGACCTGAACCCCGGCGAATCGACGGCATGGCCGTCGCGGAGTTCGCCTTTCCCGGGCCGCTGCGCGAGGAGCTGATCGCGGAGATCCTGCGGGGCGAGAAGACGGCGACATCGGGCCTGCTCAGCGACTACGAGCGCGATGGGGAGCCGCTTCCGAAGGCGGGCGACCGGGAGGTGGTGATCGACTCGGAGGGCCGGCCGGTGGCGATCATCGAGCTGCTGGAGGTGGTGGTCCGGCGCGTGGGCGACGTGGACGAGACGTTCGCGCTCGAGGAGGGCGAGGGCTTCCGGTCGGTCGCGGACTGGCGGGAGGCGCATGAGCGCTTCTGGCACTCGTACGCGGACGTCACCCGTGACTGGCTCGGGGACCCGGAGTGGCACGTGACCGACGACACCCGGATCGTCACCGAGCGCTTCCGCCTCGTGCGGCCTCTCGAGCTCTGAGCCGGCCCAGGCACGCGGCGCGGCGCCTGACTTGTCAGATGCTGCGGTGAGGCGCGTTAGACGAGTCGGCCCCGCCACCTGACCCCCGTGAGCCGTCCGGCCGAGCGTGGATCGAGGCCGGAGCGGCGCTCGGGACCCCCGTGCACCTGTCTAACGCGAACCAGGACGTCACATGACAAGTCGGGCGGGGAATGACCTGGCGCCAGGGTGGCGCCGGGTGGTCCGCGACGGCGTCGGGGGTGGTCCGCGACGGCGTCCGGGTGTCGCCGGTGAGCGCGGGTCAGGCGGAGGGCGTTGGGACGTGCCGGACCGCCCCGCGGTCGCCGATCCACATCGCCGGCGGCGTGACCCAGAAGAGCGCCATGTCGTTGAGGCGCGCGGCGTACGTGGAGCGCAGCGCAACGAACTGCTCCCAGGCGGTCTCCACGTCTCGCAGGGTCCAGCCGGCATCGGCCAGGCGAGCGCGCGCCTCGTCGTACTCGGTGCGGTCCACGAGCGCCAGGGGTCGGTGCGGCCAGCCGAAGAGGCTGCCCAGGTCCTCCACGAAGTGCGCCCCGACCCGATGGAGGATGGTGGCCTCGCCGGTCGGTCCACCCTCCACCGTGGTGAGCACCAGGGCCGATGCGTCGAGCACGGCGCCCAGCGCCGACACCCAGGAGACGTTGTCGTGCGAGGAGCGGAAGTAGGGGAGGATCGGGTAGGCGACGTAGCTGTCGAGCACCTCTGCCGCCCAGCTTTCCCACTCCATGAAGAATGCGGCCAGCCCGTGGCGCAGGTCGGCCGCGCCATACGCCTCCAGGAGCGCCACCCCGGACGGCGGCGACCCCGCCCGTGCCTCGAGGCGGACGACCAGGATCTCCCGGCGCTGGAACGAGCCATAGAGGCTGAACAGGTACGTGATCCCGAGCGCCAGCACGCCGAGCCCCAGGCCCCCGGCCGCGATCGAGAGGGCACGGGCCAGGCCCTGGGTGGCGGCGACGTCGCCAAAGCCGATGGTGAGCACCGAGGTTCCCGCGAAGTACAGCGCCGATCCGAAGTCGGGGATGGGGGCGATCCCGGCGCGGAGCGCGTAGAAGAGGAGGCCGAAGCCGACCACCATCAGCAGGATCCAGGCGCCGAGCAGCGCCAGCACCAGGGCCGGTGCGTACGAGCCGAGGATCTTCTCCTGGGCGACCGATGTGACCTTCCGGAGCGCCCGGCGGCGCCAGAGCGGCCACGTGGCGTGGATCATGTAGCGGCCCAGGCGGACCCGGGTCGGCGCCGGCCGGGGAAGCACCACGGTCTGGAAGATGTCCCACAGGACGTAGGCGATGAGGAGGAGCCCTCCGGCCGCCTGCGCCAGGCCGGCGATCCAGCCGCTCACGAGAACGGCTTGATGACCATGTCAAAGAGGATCAGCACGATGACCGCGAGGTCCGCGTAGAACGTCATCTGGGGGAGCGGCTCATCAAGAGCCTCGCGCAGCTGGGTGGAAGCCGCCGCGTCGGGCGATGCGTTCGCCAGCTCCGCCACCTTCTCGACCCACGGACCGCTGATGCGGGCGCCGGTCACGGCGGTGAGCACGAACAGGACGTAGGCGATGATCAGCCAGGGCGCGAACGGGTCGTACCCATCGGTGAAGATGGCAACGACCCCCAGGATGAAGCCGATCCCGAACATGGCAGCGGCCGCGCGGCTGATGTTCCGGGCCAGGCCGAACACGCCGCGGATGGTCGGCACGTGGCGGGTCGATGCCGCGCGGCGCAGGAGGAACATCGGCCCGTAGGCGATGGAGACCGCAGCGAACATGGCGACGATGTGCAGGAAGACGAAGTAGTGCATCGGGCTCGGAGGACCTCACGCTGGCTCGGGTGACGGGCGGGCCGTTCTGACCGCCATCTTGGCGGAGCCGTCAAGCGATCTTGGCCGATGTCGGCCAGGTGTCCGTCCCTCTGTCACCATGGTGACTGACCGCACCGCTTTCCATCAGTATTCTTCGTCTGCGTTGGCCCGGTGTTGCGCCCAAGCACCACCATCTCGCTGACGGACTGGTACTTTCGTTCACACGGGCTAGTACCAATCGAGCGTCAGTGCCATTACACTGCCGCATACCGCGACGCCCAGCCGTTAGTGCCAGGCCGCGACGCCGCTTGAAGCCCCGAGTAAAGGCTGAGAGGAATATGCACCACCGTCTTCCGCGGATCGTTGGAGCCCTTGGGCTCGCCCTTTCGCTGACAGGGGGATTGGCCATCGGGACGGCCGTGGCCACGCCCGCCCCGCTCCAGGTCGAATCGGAGAACCTGTCGCCTGACTTCGTCACGGTCAGCAGCCCGCCGGACAGCTCGAAGGGGTACTGGTGCATCCGGCGGTGCGGGTC
>CAYVLM010000086.1:0-7601 GCA_964452225.1 uncultured Steroidobacteraceae bacterium
GCGGAGCCGCTCGACCAGCTCCTCGACCGGGAGGCCGGCGACCTCCGCCAGCTCGCCCTCGAGTGCATGTGCCCCGCGGCGGGCGGCGTCGATCTCGTCGCGGTACTGCGGGTGGCGTTCGGCCATCTCGTCGAGCCGCTGGTCGATGGGCATGAACGTCTGGGCCACGTGCTTGTCGGCCACGCTGACCAGGACCGGCTCCCAGCCGCGCGGGTAGCGATCCTCGTCGAGGAGGGCCGTCACCGGATGCGAGGAGACCGCCGCGGCCAGCTCGCCGAATCCCATCCGCTCCAGGAGGCGGGCGCCCACCTCGCCGTGCGGCTCGCCGCTCACCCGGGTCTCCGGCTTGTCGATGTCATGGAGGAGGGCGGCGGCCTCGACGACCCGCACGTCAACCGGGATCCCCTGCGCCTCGACCAGCCGCGCCGCGGCGACCGCGACCCGCGCGACGCCCTCCGAGTGGCGGACG
Organism: uncultured Steroidobacteraceae bacterium; assembly: GCA_964452225.1. Lineage (GTDB taxonomy): Bacteria > Chloroflexota > Limnocylindria > QHBO01 > QHBO01 > CAVXEH01. The sequence continues at coordinate 470 of CAYVLM010000086.1, forward strand.
ATCCCCGCCGGCAGGTGGCGGGCCGCCAGGATCCGGCGCGCCTCCTCGGCGCTGGGAATGGCCATGCGCCGATGCTACCCGTTCCGACGGGAGGGGGCCGCGGGCGGGTGCCGGACTGGGCGCGGGCAGCGGCCCGGGCGACGTGGGCCGGCCCCGTCGTCCCATCCGCGGTCACCGTCCAGGCGGCGCCATCGGTCCGGACCTCGACCGTTCCGTCCAGGTCCGTGCGCAGCACCCGCACCCCGGCCTCGGAAAGCGCCGCCATGGTGACCGGGCTGGGGTGGCCGTACTCGTTGCCGGCGCCCACGCTCACGAGCCCGACCACGGGCCGCACTTCGGCCAGGAAGGCCGGCGTCGTGCCGGAATTCGAACCATGGTGGCCGACCTTGAGCACGTCGACCGGACTGAGGAGCTTGCGCTCGGCGAGCAGCGCCTCGACCGGCGCCTCCGCGTCGCCGGTGAGCAGGGCCGAGAACGCACCCACCCGGAGCAGGCCCACCACCGACGCGTTGTTGATGTCGCCAAAGGGCAGCGGCGCCGCCACGTCAGCATCGGTGGGATACAGCAGCTCCAGGCTCGTCCGGTTGTCGAGCCGGACGACCGCGCCGGCACGTGCCAGCCGGTAGCTAATGCCCGGCTCCCCGGACAGGGCCAGGAACGTGGCGTAGGTCGGGTTGGGGTAGGCACGGCCGCCGTCGAGCACCGCGGTGACCCTGAACCGCCGCAGGACCTCGGGCAGGCCACCCACGTGGTCCTGGTGGGGGTGGGTGAGGAGGACGACCGCGATGGAGCGCTGCCACCACGGCAGGGTTGCCCCGAGCGCGCGGAGGGTCACGTCGGGGTCCGGCCCGCCGTCGACCAGCATGGCGGCGCCGTCAGGTGCCACCACCAGAATCGCATCGCCCTGGCCCACGTCGAGCATGACGAGGTGGAGGCGGCCGTCCGGCAGCGTCGCGAGCGTCGTCGCTGCCAGCACGACGATCACGCAGGCCAGGGCCCGCCTCGGGCTGGAGACCAGCCGCGCCGCCGCGTGCAGCCCGGCCATGAGTAGTGCCACGCCGCCCATCACAACCCTTCGGTGGACCCGCGGCTCGCCGACCGGGTGGAGCGTCGCCTCCTCGGCCGGAACATGGCGAGCCGATCGACGCTGCCACCATCGGCGCAGACCGAAGAGCGCCGGGTACCACGCCAGGGCCAGCGGAACGGGCAGGGAGAAGGGCACCGAGGCGAAGGGAACGGCGGCCATGGCGCCGCCCGCCGCGATCATGGCCCGCAGCCCGAGCCAGGCCGATCCGCCCGCGATCCAGGCGGCCGCGTCACCGAGGAGCGGCGGGTGCGCGGTCCCCACCATGGCGCCCACCGGCGCCGCCAGCGCGCAGGCGAGCATGACCAGCGGCACGATGGGGGTGACGAGCACGTTGGCGAGCGGCGCCACCAGGCTCAGCCGCTCGAAGGTGAGCAGGATCACCGGCAGGGTCGTGAGCTGCGCGGCGAGCGTCAGCGCCACCGGCTCACGGATCCAGCCGGGCCAGCGGTGGAGGCGAGACTCGAAGCCGGCTCCGAAGACGATCAGGCCGGCCGTCGCGAGGAGGGAGAGCTGGAAGCCCACGTCCCAGAGCACGCTGGGAGCCGCCAGCAGCATGACGAGCGCTGCGAGCATGAGCGCCGATCCGGCGTGGACCCGTGACCCGGCCTGGCGGCCGGCGAGCATGGCGCCGGCCATGAGCGCGGCTCGCACCACCGACGGGCTGGACCCAACCAGGGCAACGTACCCGGCGATGGTCGCCACCGTCAGCAGCGGGACGAGCCGGCGCCCGCCGATCCTGCCCCGCAGCCCCTCGAGCAGCCGTGCCACGAGCGCGGCCACGATGGCGATGTTCCACCCGGAGATGGCGATCACGTGGGTCAGTCCCGCCGCCGCGAAGTCGTCATTGACCCGGGGGTCGATGCTGGTGCGCACGCCGAGCAGGATCCCGGCCCCGAGGGACGCTTCCGGCTCCGGCACCACGCGGTCGAGCCCGAGGAGGAGGTCGCCCCGCAGCTCGGCCAGCACGCGGCCCGGGGTGGCGCCGGCGGGCTCGACCACGGTCGCGGAGTACGCGCGGGCGATGGCGCCGATCTGCTGGCGCGCCAGGAACGCGCGGTACGCGAACCCGTCGAAGTCCTCCGGCTCCTCGAGGCGGGCGCTGAAGGCGACCCGGTCGCCCGGTCCCACCATCAGCGCGCGCGGCACCCAGGCCAGGAGGCGTCCGCGGGCCGGCTCCCCGTCGAGCGTGACCGCGTCCAGCACGACCTGCTGGCGGTCGTCGCGGGGGCGCGGATCGTCGACGACCGTGCCGAGCACCGCGCGCTCGCCCGCCACGGTCGAGGCTGCGGCCTGCGCCATGCTGCCCGGACCGGTGGGGAGGGTCGCGCCCGCGGCGCGCCACGTCCCGAGCGCCACGCCCAGCGCCAGCGCCCCGCTCATGGCGATCCACGGCACCAGGAGCGGCGCGCGCCGGCGGGCGACGAGGCCGACGAAGAGCGCCTGCCCGCTGACCGCCAGGCCGGCGATGAACAGGGTGCCAACCATCGGCGGTGGCGGACGAGCGGGGTCGGCGGCGAGGATCCCGGCCGCGATCCCGGCCAGACAGGACGGCAGGAGGAGGGCGGGTCGCGGCACGTTACCCCGCTCTCTGCGCGTCTCGGCTCGCCGAAGGCTCGCGTCAGACCGTCACGCGGTCGCGGATCTGCGCCAGCTGCGAGGCGGTGAGGACCTTGCGCGTCACGAGCTCGTCGAGCGTGGCGAACGGCTGCTGGGCCCGGGCGTCGACGATCTTCTGCACCGTGACCGGCCCGATGCCGGGGAGCGCGTCGAGCTGGTCGGGGGTCGCCTGGTTGAGGTTCAGGAGGCCACCCGCGTCAGCGCTCGCTCCGGTGCCCCCGCCCGTGCTCGTCTCTCCCTGGCGGGGGACGTAGATCTGGTCGCCATCGGCCAGGGAGGCGGCGAGGTTGAGGGCCCGTGCGGACGCCGCGAGATCGGCCCCGGGCGCATATCCGCCGGCCGCGGCGATGGCATCGGCCACGCGCGACCCGGCGGGCAGGCGGTGGACCCCGGGCTCCACGACGGCCCCCTCGACGTCGACCACGATCTCGGCGGGCGCCTGGCTGGCGACGGGTGCCGACGTGCCATCGACGAACGCCACGTCCGGCGACGCCGAACCCTCGGGCCCGGCCGTGCCGGGTGGCACCAGGAGGAGCCAGATCGCGACACCGGCCAGGCCGAGTGCGCCCGCACCGGCGCCGAGGATGAGCCTGTCCTGAACGAGCACCGCGCAGCCTCCATCGCAGGAGGCGAGTGGTGTGGTCTGCGTCCGGGGCTCAGCGCCCGGGCACTCGACGCCGGGCCCCGGAAGCAGGTCGGCAGCGTAGGGCGGCGGGCCTTACCGCTCGGTTACGCCCGGGTTTGTCCCTCGGTCGGGGAGGTGTGGGACCCGGTCAGTCGCCCGGCGTGACGACGTTGACCAGCTTCCCGGGGATCTGCACCACGCGGCGCGGCGGACGCCCGCGCAGGTAGGCCTGGACCCGCTCGCTGGCGAGGGCCTGCCGCTCGATCTCATCGGCCGCGGTCCCCGGCTCCACCAGCAGCCGGTCTCGCAGCTTGCCGTCCACCTGGACCGGCAGCTCGATCATCTCGGCGCGGGCGATGTTCGGGTCGGAAACCGGCCAGGGCTGCTGGTGCACGCTGTACGGGTGGCCGCGCCGTTCCCAGAGCTCCTCGGCCACGTACGGGGCAGCCGGCGCCAGCAGCAGGAGGAGGGTGTCGATCGCCTCCGCGTAGGCCGCGCTGCCGTCGATCCCCGTCGAGCCTGCCTCGGCGATGGCGTTCGACAGCTCCATCAGCCTGGCGATGGCCGTGTTGAAGTGGAAGGCCTCGTAGTCGGCGGTCACCGCGGCGATGGTCTGGTGCGTGGCCCGGCGCAGCGCGCGCTCGCGGTCGGCCGGTGACCCGCGGACCTCCGCCGAGGTCTTCGCGGCATTGGCCTGGGCCTGGTGCCAGACGCGTCCCAGGAACCGGTGGACCCCGTCGATGCCGGTGTGGCTCCACGGTCCTCCCTGGTCCCAGGGGCCAATGAACATCAGGAACAGGCGGACCGCATCGGTACCGTAGCGCTCCACCAGCTCGTCCGGGTCGGTGACGTTCCCGCGCGACTTGCTCATGCGCTGGTGGTCGGCGCCCAGGATCTGGCCCTGGTTGCGCAGGACCAGCGTGGGCTCGTCCACGCCGAGCAGGCCCAAATCACGCATCGCCTTGACGAAGAAGCGGAAGTAGAGCAGATGCAGGACCGCATGCTCGGCGCCGCCGGTGTACAGGTCGACGGGCATCCAGGCGTCGACCTTCTCGCGGTTCCACGGCGCTCCGTCCTCGTGCGGGGAGCAGAAGCGCAGGAAGTACCAGGCCGAGTCGACGAAGGTGTCCATGGTGTCCGACTCGCGACGAGCCGCCTTGCCGCACACCGGGCACTCGGCGTTGAGGAACTCGGGGAGCGACTGGAGCGGGCTCACGCCGGTCGGCGCGAAGTCGACGTCGGACGGCAGCAGCACCGGCAGCTGGTCCTCCGGCACCGGCTGCGCGCCGTGCTCGGGGCAGTAGACGATCGGGATCGGGCAGCCCCAGTAGCGCTGGCGGCTCACCAGCCAGTCCCGCTGGCGGTAGCTCACCGCGAACCGCCCCTGGCCCCGTTCCTCCAGTGCCCGGGTGATGGCGCCGATCGCCTCGGAAGCCGGCATCCGGGTGAACTCGCCCGACTCGATGAGGACCTCGTCGGCGGTGTGCTCCACCAGGGCCTGCCCGGCAGGCAGCTCGCCCGATGCCGGCGCCACCACGTAGCGGATCGGCAGGTCGAACTTCTCCGCGAACTCGTAGTCGCGCTCGTCGTGGGCGGGGACGGCCATGATCGCGCCGGTCCCGTAGCCGGGCAGGACGTAGTCTGCGATCCAGATCGGGATCCGCTCCGACGTCATGGGGTTGATCGCGTAGGCGCCGATGAAGACGCCGGTCTTCTCCCGTTCGGTGTTCATCCGCTCGATCTCGGTCTCGCGGCGCGCCGCGGCGACGTAGGCCTCGACATCGGCCCGCCGCTCGTCGGTCGTCAGCGTCGCTACCAGCGGATGCTCGGGCGCCAGGACCATGAAGGTGGCGCCGAACACGGTGTCGGGCCGGGTGGTGAAGACCCGGATCGGCTCCCCGTCATGCGCCTCCGCCGGGAAGTCGATCTCGGCGCCCTCGGAGCGGCCGATCCAGTTGGTCTGCATGGCCTTGATGGGCTCGGGGTAGTCGAGCCCCTCGAAGCTCAGCAGCTCGTCTGAGTACTTCGTGATCCGGAACCACCACTGCTCCAGGTCGCGCTTGGTGACCGGCGTCCCGCAGCGCCAGCAGTGCCGGTCAGCGCCCTCGACCTGCTCGCGGGCCAGGACGACCTTGTCTTTCGGGCACCAGTCGACGGTGCCCATGGCCCGGTACGCGAGCCCCGCCCTGTACAGCTTGAGGAAGAGCCACTGCTGCCAGCGGTAGAAGTCCGGGTCGCAGGTCACGACCTCGCGGGTCCAGTCGAAGCTGGCGGCCATGATCCGCATCTGCTGCCGCATGGTGTCGATGTTCGAGTACGTCCACTTGGCCGGGTCCATGCCGCGGTCGATCGCGGCGTTCTCGGCGGGTAGGCCGAATGCGTCGAACCCCATGGGGAACATGACGTTGTAGCCCTGCATGCGGTGCATGCGCGCCACGATGTCGGGCCCCGTCATCGCGTACCAGTGCCCGATGTGGAGGTTGCCCGAGGGATACGGGTACATGGTCAGGTCGTAGCGCTTGGGACGCGGATCGTCGTCGGACGAGACGTAGATCGCGTCCGCCTCCCAGCGCTCCCGCCACTTGGCCTCGTAGGAAGCCGGGTCGAAGCGCGCGGCGCGCCCGGCGCGCGCGCGGGTCTGCGTGGTCATGATCCGTGCCTCCGTGCGATCCACAGGTCAACGCGGTAGGGGAGCACAAACGGCTCGTCCCCGGTGTGTCCGTGCCGTCCGAGCGCACCGCCCAGCTCGATCCGGAAGCGGTCCTGGTCCTCGGCGGGGAGGGACCGGATGTATGACGCGGTGAAGGCCATGCCGATGAAGTCGGTTGCGGTGGTCATCACGTCGTGCTCCATGGTGACGAGCTCCACGTCGCCGAACCCGGCGTGCCGCTCGAGCGCGGCGCGCGTCTCCTCGCGCTCGGTGCCGCGCCCTGCCTGCAGGCGGTGGCCGGCGTCCGCCTCGCCGAACCACTTCTCCAGCAGACCGTGGTAGTCGGCAACGAAGGGCGAGCGCTCCGCGTCGCGGACGTTCCAGAAGAGGGCGATGCCGCCTCCCGGCCGCACGATGCGCGCCATCTCCGTCAGGGCCGCGTCCTTGTCGAACCAGTGGAACGACTGGGCGGCGGTCGCCAGGTCGGCCGACGCCGGCGCGACGCCGGTCTCCTCGGCGCTGGCCTGGACCGTCGAGACGATGAGCCCGTTGTTGGCCGCGCTGGCCCGCAGCTGGTCCAGCATCGGCTTGCCCGGCTCCACCGCGGTCACCCGCCAGCCCAGCGAGGCCATGGCCAGGCTCGCGCGACCGGTGCCGGCGCCAAGGTCCACGACCAGCGGTCGGGCGGGGAGTCGCAGCCGCGTGCGGATCGTCTCGAACAGCTCGTCGGGGTAGCCGGGCCGGTATCGGTCGTACTCGCCCGCCCAGGCGTCGAAGGAGCGGGCCAGCGTGGCGCGGTCGAGGGTCATGGCTTCGAGCGCTCGCGCCGGGGGTTCTCGTCAGGGTCCTCGTCCGGGAACCAGGCCATCAGCAGCTCGTCGCGGAACGTGCTGCCCGGGCCGCGGTACTGGCGGCGGCGCACGCCCTCGCGCTCGAACCCCACGTGCTCGTAGACCGCGATGGCCCGGACGTTGTCGGGGAAGACCCCCAGCGCCAGCTTCACGAGGCCGGTCTCCCGGGTCCAGGCCTGTGCGGCTCGCATCAGGGCGGAGCCGATGCCGACGTCCCGCCAGCCGTCCACGATGGCGATCGACAGGGTGCCCACGTGGTCGCTCACCGATGAGCGCTCGGTCGAGACCAGCACGTTGCCGAC
>CAYVLM010000087.1:0-7506 GCA_964452225.1 uncultured Steroidobacteraceae bacterium
CTCTCAGATGACTGCCCCATCGACCTGCGGCACCTGAACGAGGCGGAGGCGGGCGGAACGTCTGCCGCCCCGCCGCCAGGCATGGGCCGCGGCGCAGGGTCGCGCGGCACCTCGCCGCCACCCCGCGGCGAGGCGTCCTCGCGCGGGCCAAGATCCGCCAGGGGAGGCCTCCGGAACGGCCGTGGATAGCCGCAGATCTGGTTCTTTCCGAGCGCCTTGGCGTCGTACATCGCCCGGTCGGCCGCGCGGATAAGGTCCTCGGCCGTCGAGCCATCCTCCGGATGAGAGACCAGCCCGATGCTCACGCTGGCCGAGACCCCCTCGGCCTCGAGCCGCAGGCCGAGCTCCTCCGCATCGGCCCGGATCTTCTCGGCAACCACGTAGGCCCCCGCGTAGTCCGTTTCTGGCAGGAGCACCACGAACTCGTCTCCGCCGTACCGGTACGCGGAGTCCACGGTGCGGGTGTCGTCGCGAATGATGCGGCCCAGCTCGCGAAGGACGTCGTCTCCGCGCTGATGGCCCAGGCTGTCGTTCACCGTCTTGAGGCCGTCGAGATCGATCATCAGCAGCGAGAAGCTTCGCTCGCTGCGCCGCGTGCGCCGCACCTCCTGCTCCAGCGTGGGATAGATCTGCCCGCGGTTGAGGAGGGCGGTCAGTGCGTCGATCCTCGACAGCCTGCTGAGCATGGCCCGGACCCGGCGCTGGTTGCGGGCGAACACAGCGGCGAGGAAGGTGAGGAGCCACAGCGCCCCCACGCTGAGCGCGACCTGGAGCAGGAACGCATTGGTGAGCTGGGTCGCGGCAGGATCGGCGGCGATGACGCCAACGTAGATGGCGGACGCCCCAAGCGCGGCACCCACCGCCGCCCACTCCCGGGCGGCAAGGGCCACAACCACCGCGATCAGGTCCAGGATGAAGGCGAACGGCGACGCCCCGTACCCGGTCAGCAGGAGCAGGCTTCCGGTGAGGGCGAAGGCGATGAGCACCTCCAGCCAGCACAGGAACGTGGTGCGCCAGTGGGCCGGCAGCAGCTCGTGGAGCACGAGGATGGCCACCACCGCCAGACCGCCGACTGCGTAGATCGGTGTTCGGTTCTCGCCGTACTGGCCCGACAGGCCAATGCCGATCAGCACGCCGGCCACCGTTACCCACCACAGGATGCGGACCACCGCCGCGGTGCTCGTCCCGCTGTCGGGGGATCCGGCTGCCGAGAACTCGGCGCCGACGTCGTACTTGCCCGCCGGTTCGTTCGGTGGCGGTTCGGCGACCGGGGCCGGGACCGCTCCACGCTCACCACGCTCCTGCAGCAGGGCCAATCCGGCGCCAAGCGCGAGAAGACCGCCCACGATGGCGGTGACGATGGCGAGGACGAGCTCTGTCGACACGGACTCCCGACGGGCACCTCGATTCGGCTTTTGGGCGGCCGGAATGCCGTCTGTTCCGACCGGCCGGGCTAGTCTAGGGTCCGGGTGCGGAGTGGCGCAAAGGTACTAACCCACCCGTAGTACTCAAGTGGCGCACATGCGCACCACTTCCCGTGGCGGTATACTCCGGCCGCCCTCCCGCCCTGCGTACAGGAGCCCATGCAGGAGAGACCTCGGGCGCGGTTTCCGGCTCTCGCAGCCGCGCTTTCCTTCCTCTTCCCCGGTCTCGGACAGGCCTACGCGCGCGAGCCGATGCTCGCGGCGGTCCTGGCCGTGCCGGTGCTGCTGCTTGCCGGAGCCATCGCCCTGGGCGCGCTGCTGGGGATCGGTGGTCTGCGCAACGCGATCTTCAACTCCGGATTCCTGACCGCCCTCCTCGTCCTGGACCTGGTGCTCCTCGCCTGGCGCCTCTTCGCCATCATCCAGGTCGGGGTCGCCCGACCCGCGCCGGCGCAACGGCCGGAGACCGACACTGATGCAGCCGACCGCACACGCCGCCGGCCCTGGGAGGTCGCCATCGTCGCGGCGCTGGTGATCGCCACCGTCGGGATGCACGCCTGGACCGGGATGGTCATCGAGACCCTGGACAGCACCCTGGGCCAGGTCTTCTCCGGCGTCCCCGCCGGTCCGGCCATCCCCGCGACCAGCGGTCCGCAGGATCCCAAGGCAACCGCCACCGCGCCGCCTGACTACCAGTGGGACGGCACGAGCCGGATCAGCTTCCTCCTGCTTGGGATCGACTCCGCGCCCTACCGGCCCGAGGCGCTCACCGACACGATCCTGGTGGTCAGCGTCGATCCGGCGACGGACACCGCCTTCATGGTCTCGGTCCCGCGCGACACCGGCTTCATGCCGCTGCCGAACCGGCGGATCTACGCCAGCGGCCTCTACCCGGCCAAGATCAACTCCCTCACCACGGTCGCCAGCCAGAACCCGAAGCTGTGGTGCCCGAACCTGCCGGCCGGGGCGGACTGCGGGATCCAGGCGCTGGAGCAGAGCGTTGGCCTCTACCTGGGAATCAAGATCAACTACTACGCCACCATCAACCTCCAGGGCTTCACCGACCTGATCAACGCGCTCGGCGGGGTCACGCTCTGCCTTCCCGGCGTGCTCGCCGATCCACATTACGAAACGGCCAGTCATCAGGGTCCGGCCGGGATCAGGCTCGAGGCGGGCTGCCATCTGCGCAACGGGGACCAGGCGCTCGCCTACGCCCGGATCCGGGAGGGCACGCTGACCCTCCCGGACGGGACGGTCCAGCAGCAGGACGACTTCAAGCGCGCCGCGCGCCAGCAGAAGGTGCTCCTGGCGCTGCGTGACAAGTTCGGGGGCGCGAACTGGATCTTCGCCCTCCCCGACCTGCTCAAGGCGGTCGCCGAGACGGTCCAGACCGATTTCCCGCGCAACGACGCCGGAGACCTCGCGAGCCTGCTGCCCCTGATCGGGGGCGACCAGGTGAAGCGGGTGGTGCTCAGCCTCCCCGACTTCACCGCGCTGGCGCCGCACCCCGAGCTCAACTACCTGCTCGAGCCAAAGCGGGACGCGGTGCGGGCCGAGATGCAGAAGCTCCTCGGTGCCGGTACCACCCTCCAGGGCTGGTATCTCGGCAGCAATGCGAGCGGTCCGCCATGATCGTGGGGTGACACCCTCGAGGAAGGCGCGGGTCCTCCTCCTCTCGATGTACCCGCTCGACCGCGGAATCTGGGGGGCGACCGCTAGGATCACCCGGATCCGTGACGCGCTCGCCGAGCTCGTGTCGCTCGACGTCGTCAGCGGAACACGTCGCGAGCGGGTCCGCCGGCTGGCCCGCTACGCAGCCGCCGGTGGCCTTCGCCGGCTGGACGGCATCTACGTCGAGAGCTCGACCGTCCTGCCAGGCCCCGTGGACCTTGCCTTCCTGGCGCTGGCACGCGCGCTCGGCGTCCCGGTCCTCACCTACGTGCGCGACGCCTACCAGCTCTCTTCCGAGTACTACCCGGTCCACGGCCCCCGGGCGTGGCTCTCGAGGACCGCGTTCCGCCCGGCCATGAAGGCCCTCATGCGCGTCTCGTCCAGGGTGGCGTATCCGTCGCGTGGGCTCGCCGCGATGCTGACTGACGAGGCCGATCCCCTGCTGATCCCGCCGGGGGCGCGGCTGGCCACGCCGGCGCCCTCCCCGGACGACGCCACCGAGCTGCTGTACGTGGGCACGCTCCGCCAGGAGGTGCAGGGCGGACCGATCCTCATCGGCGGGATCGCGCTGGCGCGCGAGCGCGGTCGCGACATCGGCCTGCTCTGCGTCTGCCGCCCCGGCGAGGAGCCGCCCGGGAGCCTGCCGCCGTGGATCACGGTGGAGCGCGCCGAGGGCGATGCGATCGACGGGCTCCTGGACCGCGTGGTGGCGACCGTCATTCCGCGCTCGGCCTCCGCGTACAACGATCTGGCGGTGCCCACCAAGCTGATGGACTACCTCGGCTACGGTCGTCCGCTGATCGTCACCGACGCCATGGAGACCGCGCGCCTGGTGCGGGAGGCGAACGCCGGGCTGGTCGTTGCCGCATCACCCGAGGGGATCGCCGGCGGCATCGCCGAGCTGCTCGACGCGCCGGCGGATCGCCGGGCGGCGTGGGGCGCGGCGGCGCGGGCGGCCGCCGCCGCCAACACCTGGACCGATCGCGCTGCCCTGGTCCTCTCCTCACTGGGCATTGCCCCGGAGGCCGGGTGATCCCCCTCGGCCCCGCCACCACGACAATCCGATCCGGCCTCCCCGCGCAGCGCCACGGAGGAGCCCTCGGGATCGCGCTGGTCGTGCTCGCCGCCGCCGCGCTGGTCGCCACCTGGCTCTCGCCGCCCGTCGCCGCGGCCCTGGCCGGTGCCGCCCTCCTGCTCGGCGCGCTGGCCGCGTGGGTGCGGCCGGCCGAGATGCTCGCCGTGGCCGCCTTCTTCACCCTGGCCGACCCCAACCTGATCGAGGCGGTGACGGCGAAGGAAGCACACACGGCCTTCCGCTACAACAGCGAGCTGCTCCTGCTTGCGGTCGGCCTGCCCATCGTCATCCGTGCGCTGCGGGAGGGTCGTCTCCTGCCGGCCCTGCGCCATCCGGCCACGCCGCTGGTCGCGGCCTGGGTGGTGGTCGCGGCGGCCTCCGCGCTGGTCAACGCCGTGCCGGCGGAGGTGGCCGCGGTCGGCGTGGGTGTCACCGTCGACGGGCTGTCGCTCTTCTACCTGGCCCGCATGGTCGGCCCGGGGGAGCGGCTCGTCCGTCGCCTGGTGGCCGTCTTCGTGGGGATCATGATCCTCGCCGCCCTGCTCGCCATCGGCCAGGTCCTCCTTGCGCCGGACCTTCTGGACTTCCGGGCCTTCGCCGGTGACTTCGGCGAGGGCGGACGGGCCACCGCGTTTCTCGGCAACCCGAACCAGCTGGCCCCGCTGCTTGGGATGGCGCTCATGTTCCCCCTGCTCGCGCTGCGCGACGCCAACGGCCGCTGGCCGCGGGTGGCCCTGGCGACAATCGTGCTGCTGCTGGGAACGGCCCTCTGGCTGACCTTCTCCCGTGCGGCCATTGTCTCGTTCATCCTCGCGTTCCTGGTGGCGGCCGTCGTGATCGACCGCCGCGTGCTCCTGCTGGGAGCGGTCGTCGGCGCGCTGACGCTGGGGATCGCGCTGGCCATGCCCCGCAACCTGGCGGTGGTGGGCAGCCCGAACTACGCCAGCCTGCAGGATCCCAACGTCGTCGATGCAACGCTGGGTCGGCTCGGGGCGATCGGGGCCGGCGACGACCTGCGGGTCATCTTTCTGCAGGAGGGTCTGCCGATCGCGGGCGCGCACCCCGTCCTGGGCGTGGGGCCCGGGCGATACGGCGGCGCGGCCGCCAACGTCTTCGGCACGCCCGTCTATGCCGAGTACGGCATCTCGCTGCACGGCTTCCACACGGTGCACGACTACTGGCTGCACCTGCTCGTCGAGACCGGCGCCCTGGGCCTCGCCTCCATGCTGGCCGCCGTCGTCGTCGTCGTGGTGCGCCTTCTCCGCGCCGCAGCCGCCGCGCTTGGCGCGGACCGCATGCTCCTGCTGGCGACCGCCATCGGTCTGCTCGGGATGACCATCGACAGCTTCGCCGAGATGCTTCTCGAGGGGAACACCCCCTCCTACGCGCTCTGGTTCCTGGTCGGCCTGGCGAGCGTCGTCGGGGAGCGGGTGATGACGGCTAGAACTGCCGGCCGGTGACGATCTGCCAGAGCGTGCGGAGCACGATCCGCACGTCGAGCCAGAACGTGCGACGGCGCACGTACTCCAGGTCGAGGCGAACCCCCTGCTCGAAGCTCAGCCTGCCCCACCCGTTCGCCTGCCAGAGCCCGGTGAGCCCGGGCATCACTGCCAGCCGCTCGAGCTGCCAGGGCTCGTAGAGCTCGACCTCGTAGGGGATCGGCGGCCGGGGACCAACGAGGCTCATGTCGCCCTTGAGGATGTTGAGCAGCTGCGGCATCTCGTCGAGGTGCGACCGGCGCAGGAAGCCGCCCACCCTCGTGACCCTCGGGTCGCCGGCGATGGGCACCCACGCCGACGGATCCGGGGCAGCCCCCCCGGGTGCGAGCAGCCGTTCCACGTACTCGCGGTGGGCTGCCTCATCGGCAGCCTCGTGCATCGAGCGGAACTTGTAGAGGACGAACGACCGGCCGCCGAGGCCGATCCGCTGCTGGCGGAAGAGGACCGGTCCGGCCGACTCGAGACGGACGGCCACCGCGATGGCCAGCAGGAGCGGCGAACTGACCACCAGGCCGATGCCGGAGGCCGCCACGTCCAGCGCGCGCTTTGCAGCCCGATAGCCGGCCGGGGTCGGGGCAATCGCCACCCCACGGGTGGCAGGGCCAGGGCTGCTCGTGCGCTCGGCCTCGGTCATCGGATGGCTCTCTTGCCCCCCGCGTCGTGCGGTCACGGTGTCGATGGTGCTGGTCGGGGCGGCCGGATTCGGACCGGCGACCTCCTGCTCCCAAAGCAGGCGCGCTACCAGGCTGCGCCACGCCCCGACGAGGTGGGCCTCCTCGAGGGGCCAGTCTAGCGTCACGCCCGGGTCGTATGCTGTGGACAGGCAGACGGCGACGACGATCGGTACTTTCGGCAGGTAGCCGCGAGCCGCCCTTGAGGACTTCACTGGTCGACGAGCGATCTGGAGGTGAGGGGTCCTGGGCTACTCACTCGACGACAAGCTGGTGGTGGGCATCTCGTCCCGCGCCCTGTTCGACCTCGCGGAGGCCAACCGGGTCTTCGTCGAGGAGGGCCTGCCCGCCTACCGAGCCTACCAGCGCGCGCACGAGGAGGAGGTGCTGGCTCCGGGGACCGCGTTCCCCCTCGTCCGTGGCCTGCTGTCGATCAACGACCGGGCCCGGCAGCGCCTCGTGGAGGTGATCGTCATCTCCCGCAATGACGCGGAGTCGGCGATGCGGGTGTTCAACTCCATCGAGCACTACGGGCTCGACATCACCCGCGGCGCCTTCACGAACGGCGGCGACTCGTGGCGCTACATCCCGCCGTTCCACTGCAGCCTGTTTCTCTCGGTGGAGCCGCGCGACGTGGTCGCCGCGCTGCAGCGGGGCTTCGCCGCGGCGCTGCTCCTCCCGCCTCCCGAGGGAACCTCGGTCGCCGAGGAGCCGTCCCCGGTGCGGATCGCGTTCGACGGCGACGCCGTGCTCTTCGGCGAGGAGTCCGAGCGCCTGTTCCGCGCCGAGGGCCTCGAGGCCTTCCAGGAGCACGAGCGGCTGCGCTCCGATGAGCCGATGCACCCCGGCCCGTTCCGGCCCTTCCTCGAGGCGCTGGGCCGCATCCAGGCCCGGTTCCCCGAGGATCGCTCGCCCATCCGCACCGCGCTGGTCACCTCGCGCGGCGCGCCGGCGCATCGTCGCGTGGTCACCACCCTGCGCAGCTGGCACGTTCGCGTGGACGAGACGTTCTTCCTCGGCGGCCTGGAGAAGGCCGAGGTGCTCGGTGTGCTGCGACCACACATCTTCTTCGACGACCAGATGACGCACCTCGAGCTCGCCGCCGAGGCGGTTCCCTCTGCGCACGTGATGACCTCTGAGCAGCTGCAGCTGCTGCCGACCGGGGC
>CAYVLM010000088.1:0-7468 GCA_964452225.1 uncultured Steroidobacteraceae bacterium
CTGTTCGCCTGGCGGGCGGTGCGCCACGTGCGCTCCAACGCGATCGTGCTGGCCAAGAAGCACTCCCTGATCGGCATGGGCGCGGGGCAGCCGTCCCGGGTGGTGAGCGTGGAGGTGGCGCTGCGCAAGGCGGGCGAGCGCGCGCCGCTCTCGGTGATGGCCTCCGACGCCTACTTCCCCTTCCCCGACGGGATCCAGATCGCCGCCCAGGCCGGTGTGACCGCCATCATCCAGCCCGGCGGCAGCATCCGCGACGAGATGGCCATCGAGGTGGCGGACCGGCATCATATGGCCATGGTCTTCACCGGCAGGCGACACTTCCACCATTGAGCCCCGACCGATGCCGACTGACAGCATCCCCCCGCGACGAGGTGCCGAGCCCATGCACAAGCTGATCAGCGTCGAGGCGGTTGCCGCCACCGAGGCCGGCGCGATCGCCGCCGCGCGCCTCATGGGCCGGGGCGACCGCGACGCCGCCGACCACGCCGCCGTGGAGGCCATGCGCACCGCCATGGAGGACTCGGAGATCAGCGGCACCATCGTCATCGGCGAGGGCGAGCGGGACGAGGCGCCCATGCTCTACATCGGCGAGAAGGTCGGGAACGCAGATGCGGCCACGGAGGTGGACATCGCCGTCGACCCCCTGGAGGGGACGAACCTGGTGGCGACCGGCTCCCCCAACGCCACGGCGGTCCTCGCCGCCGCCGAGCCGGGCGGCCTGATGCACGCCCCGGACACGTACCTGCGCAAGCTCATCGTGGGCCCCTCGGTGGCCGGCCACGTCAGCCTCACCGACCCGATCGACCGCACCATCCGCACCATCGCCCATCGCCTGCGGCGCGACGTGTGGGACATCACCGTCGTCATCCTCGACCGCCCGCGCCACGAGGAGCTGATTGCCGAGGTGCGGGCAACCGGCGCCCGGATCAAGCTCATCAGCGACGGCGACCTGACCGCGGGCATCAGCGTGGCCGTATCCGGGACCGGCGTGCACGCGGTGATGGGGACCGGCGGCGCCCCGGAGGGCGTGCTCACCGCCGCGGCGCTGAAGTGCCTGGGTGGAGAGATCCAGGCATCCTTCGCCTGGCGATCCGATGCCGAGCGCGAACGGGCCCGCAAGATGGGCGTGGACGTGGACGCCGAGCGGGTCTACTTCACCGATGACCTCGCCTCCGGCGAGAACGTCGTCTTCTGCGCCACCGGCGTGACCGATGGCGAGCTCCTGCGCGGCGTGCGCTTCTTCGGCGGCGGCGCGCGGACGCACTCGCTGCTGATGAACTACCAGCAGCGGATCGTGCGCTTCATCGACAGCGTCCATACCTTCGAGCAGGAGACCCCGCCGAAGGTTCGTCTCTGACCCTCGCCGCCCCCTCGCCGCCACCTCCCTCGTCCTTCGCCGCCCCTCGCCGCCGCGTCCCCGTTCCCCCTCGCGTGCCCACCCCGCGTCCCCGTTCCGCGTGCCCTCGCGTGCTGGACTTGTCAGATGCTGCGGTGAGGCGCGTTAGCGAGCCGGCGCCATCGGTCCTGCGGCTGGACTTGTCAGATGCTGCGGTGAGGCGCGTTAGACCGGTGGGTGGCCGCTTCCGTCGTCCCACCGGTGCGCGGCTGAGCGCGGGATGGGGGGTGGGGGCGTGTCGCGAGCACGCTTGACCTGTTTAACGCGCACCAGGACGGCAGGTGACAAGTCGGGCGGCCAAAGCGGGCTCTCCCGGGCCAGACCGGCGTTGATCAGTCCATCCCCAGCGTGGCGAGATCCGCCTCGATGACCCGTCGATCCTCGTCGTCGGCGATCGCGGCGCAGGCGTCCCGCGCACGCGCCAGCCAGTCGCGGGCAGCAGCCGCATCCTCCGCCACGAGCGAGGCCCGGGCCATCGCCTCGAATGCGGCGGCGATGTCCCAGTCGCCGAGGCCGTGCTCCTCGCAGAGGGCAAGGCAGCGACGGGCGTGCCACAGGGCCGGCTCGGCCCGACCCAGCACCGCGTACACGCGCGAGCACTGCCACTCGCCGCGGGCCAGGTGCGCCGGCTCTCCGACCTCGCCCCAGTGGTATCGAGAGGCGTGCGCGCAGTGCAGCATCTCGTCGTCCTGGGCGGGCGTGCGCGACGCCGTCTCGAGCAGCTCCCAGGTGTGGTTGAACAGGTCGGCGGCAAGCTGACGTCGGGTGGCCGGGTCGAGCTCGGTCGGCATCGGCTGCTCAATGGTCATGGGTCCAGCCTCCTCGCGGGCATGAGAGATGTCGTCGTCGGTGGACCGGGTCGGGTCCAGCGTCATCTGGGTGAGGACGTGCAGCACGCGCTGCAGCCGCCAGGTCCGGCCCTGGATCCGGTCGCGGTGAGCAACGAGCAACGCCCGCCGTTCGCGCGGGTCGTCGGTGGCCAGCAGCTCGCGGATCGTCTCGATCGGCAGCTCAAGATCCCGGAGCCGGCGGATGGTCCGTGCGCGTTCGAGCTGATCGGCGGCATAGGAACGGTAGCTCGTCCACTCGTCGACCCGGGCCGGGCTCAGCAGGCCGAGCTCGTCGTAATGGCGGAGGGCGCCGATCGAGAGGCCCGAGAGGCGGGCAAAGCGACCGATCGAGTAGAGCTCGGGCTCGTCCACGCGCGCAGGATGAACCCTCCGGCCACCCGAGAGTCAACCCCTCACCCGCTCGCCACAGTCCCTCGCGGCCGGCGCTCGCGGGCGGCCCCCACGGACCGGCCCTGGCGGACCGACCCTCCCCGCCGACCCTCCCCACCGTCCCGGCGTGCTGGACTTGTCAGATGCTGCGGTGAGGCGCGTTAGACCAGTCGGTGGCCGTCCACGTCGTCTCACCGGTGCCCGGCTGAGCGTGGGATCGGCGGAGGCGGCGCGTCGCAAGCGCGCTTGAGCTGTCTAACGCGCACCAGGACGGCAGGTGACAAGTCGGTGGCTGCCGCGGAGGGGTTGCCGCGGAGGGGTTGCCGCGGAGCGGCCGAGACACAGTGACTCCCGCCCGCGGAGGGGTTGCCACGTCATCGGTCTGCCCATTCGGGTCCCACGATCCTGCGGACGTCCTGGTCGGCAACGCTGGGCAGGAGGTCGGCCACGGTGACGTCGCGCCGCACGTCGTCGCAGCCACGCCACGGGCGAAGGTCCGGCTGGAGCTCCGCCATCGGCTCCAGGGCGAAGCGCCGCTCGTGCAGTCGCGGGTGCGGGACGATCAGGTCGATCTCCGTCTCGGTCACGCAGCGTCCGTCGATGGCCAGGATGTCCAGGTCGATCACCCTTGGCCCGAAGCGGATCCCCTGCGGATCGCGCCCCAGCGCCAGCTCGATGCGCTTGAGCGCCACGAGCAGGTCCTCCGGGGAGAGGTCCGTCTCCAGCTCGAGCGCCGCGTTGGTGAACTCGGGCTGGTCCACGAGGTCGCGTGGCGCAGAGGCGTACAGGGAGGACGTCCGCACCACGGAGCCGATGCCGCGCAGCTCCGCGACCGCCCGCACGAGCGCGTCCCGGGTCGACTCCAGGTTGCCGCCCAGACCAACGAAAGCTCGCATCCGCTGGAGGACTCTAGCCGATTGGCCGATAAGCCGCCGATAAGCGCCACATTCTTTGAACCCTCCGGCGCGTGCGGCCGTCATATGGTCATGAAGCGATCCGTCGCGCCCGCCCTCATCTGCCTGCTCCTTGTCACCACCGCGTGCGGGGGTGCGCAGCAGCCCTCGGCATCGGCTACGCTGCCGTCAACCGGAAGCCTCCATCCCTCGACTTCCTCGGCACCCACCACCGCGCTGCCCGCGACCGCGGCGCCGACACCGGTCCCGTCCTACCCCGGCGGCATGCAGCTGGCGGCGGCGAACGTCGAGCGCGCTCCGGTCACGGCCGATGATGCCGCGGCGGCGGCGGCCGGCATCAACGCCTTCGGGCTTGAGCTGTACCGGCTCCTGACCGCCAACAACGACAACCTCGTCTTCTCGCCGTCAAGCATCGCCCTGGCCCTCGGCATGGCACGCGCCGGGGCACGCGGCACGACCGCGGCGGAAATGGACGCCGTACTCCACGGCGTTGCCAGCGACGACCACGCCGCATGGCTCAACGCCCTGGACCAGGCGCTCGCCGACCGCAACGGCACCTTCGGCAACGCCAAGCTCGACCAGGTTCCGCTCACCCTGCGGATCGCGAACACGTCATTCTTCCAGCAGGGCGAGCCGATCGAGCAGGCGTACCTTGACGCCCTCGCCAGCCGCTTCGGGAGCGGGGCGCGCCTCGTGGACTTCATCGGTCACACGGAGGAGGCCCGCCAGCTCATCAACGGCTGGGTCGACGAGCAGACCACGCACCGCATCCCGGAGCTCCTGAGCCCCGGCGTGCTCACCAACCTGACCCGCTTCGTGCTCGTCAACGCCATCTACCTCAAGGCGGGCTGGAGGTATCCCTTCGAAGCCGATCTCACGACCCAGAAGCCGTTCACGCTGACTGACGGCTTGCGCGTCAAGGTACCGATGATGGCCGAGACAGCGCCCCTCCTCTACGCGGCCGGCTCCGGCTGGCAGGCGGTCCAGCTTCCGTACGCCGGGCAGCTGGCGATGACGATCATCCTGCCCGATGACCTCGCCTCGTTCGAGGCCACCCTGGACGGCGCCCGGCTCAGCGAGATCGTGAACAGGCTCAGCTCGCGGCCCGTCATCCTCACCGTGCCGAAGTTCGGCGTGGAGACCAAGGCCAACCTCGCGGACCTGCTCAAGGCCCTGGGCATGCCAACCGCCTTCACCGGCGCAGCGGACTTCTCGGGAATCGCGCCCCCCGCAGGCGCGCTGTACATCGGCGACGTCATCCACCAGGCGAACATCGATGTCGACGAGAAGGGCACGGAGGCAGCCGCAGCCACGGCCATCGAGGGAATCGGATCCGCAGGAGGAGCCGACGAGACGCCACCACCACCGGTCGTCGTCAATGTCGACCACCCGTTCATCTTCGCCGTGCG
This sequence comes from uncultured Steroidobacteraceae bacterium, assembly GCA_964452225.1. Lineage (GTDB taxonomy): Bacteria > Chloroflexota > Limnocylindria > QHBO01 > QHBO01 > CAVXEH01. The sequence continues at coordinate 4,940 of CAYVLM010000088.1, forward strand.
CGACGTCCCCACCGGGGCCGTCCTCTTCCTGGGCCGCGTGCTGGATCCGTCGGCCGCCTCGTAACGCAAGGCTCGTCCGCTGGCGCGAAGGCCGGCCGGTCGCCAGGGCTGGCGGGCCTCGCCCTGCCCGGGCGCCGGGGTGGCAACCGGCTGGTAAGCCGCCGATAATTGCTGCTCGGTAGCCTTGAATGGTTCGCGACCCTACCCGCCCGGGGACCGCCCATGGAGGAGTTCAAGCCAGCCTACCCGCTGATCCACAACAAGGTCACGTCGCCTCGGTACGTGACCCCCACGCTGCGGCGCGCCCGGCTGCTCGACTGGCTGCACGCAAACAGCGAGGCGCGCGACGTCGTGATCGCCGCCGGCGCCGGCTACGGAAAGACCACCCTGCTCTGGCAATGGGAGCAGGAGGTTGACTTCCCCTGCTACTGGTACAAGCTTGACCGGAACGACCGGGACTGGACGCTGCACATCAGCTACCTGGTCGAGGCGGTCAGCCAGCGTCATCCGGGCTTCGGTCGCCGTGCCCACTCGATCCTGCGCCAGATGGGCGGTCCGGGAACATCCAGGCCGGGTGTTACCGCCTTCCTCCTCGCCGAGATGCACGAGAGGCTGCGCGAGCCGTGCACCTTCATCATCGACGACTGGCAGTGCGTGGCCTCTGTCACCGAGGTGCGCGGGCTCTGGAACCAGATCCTTCGCGACGCGCCGCCCACCTGCCGCTTCGTGTTCGCGTCGCGCGGCAAGCCCCACCTTCAGTTTGCCCGCTTCAAGACCCACGGCGGCTACGCCGAGATCCGGACCGATGAGCTCCGCCTGACGGAGCCGGAGATCACCGAGCTCTTCCGCGACGTCTACCGCGATCCGCTCACGCCGGACGAGGCACGCGAGCTCGAGCGCCGCACGGAGGGTTGGGCGGCGAGCCTGCAGCTCGTCGAGGTCTCCCTGCGCGAGCGCCGCACGCCCGAGGAGCGCCGCGCGCTGATCGAGTCGATCACCGCGACATCGGACAGCGATCTCTTCGCCTTCCTTGCCGAGGAAGTGCTTGAGCAGCAGACGGAGGAGGCCCGGAACTTCCTGCTGTCCACATCGATCCTGCAGCAGATCACGCCCGAGCTCGCGGAGCGGTTGGCCGGCGTCCAGGACGGCACGCGGCGGCTGCTGCAGCTCGAGCACGCGGGCCTCTTCACCGAGCGGCTGGACGAGGCGCGCTACCGGTACCACGGGCTGTTCCGCGACTTCCTCGAGCGCCGGCTGGAGGACGACCGGAGCGAGGCCGAGGTGATCGGGCTCCACATCCACGCCGCCTCGTACTACGAGACGTCCACCCAGTGGCCCGATGCCATCTACCACTACCTCAGGGCCGGCCTGCAGCGGCAGGCGGCGCGCCTGATCGCGCGGTACGGGGAGGAGGTCGTTGGCGAGGGCCGGCTGGGGATGGTGGACTCCTGGCTGCAGGAGCTTCCCGAGAAGGCGATCCGGGACAACGCGCGCCTCAGCCTGCTGCACGGCGAAACCCTCGGGATCCGGGGCGAGTTCGATCGGGCGCTGGCCGCGCTCGAGCGTGCCCGAACGTTCTTCGCGCGCAAGGGCGACCGCCGCATGCAAGCCCTCGCTCAGCTCAAGCAAAGCAGTCTGTACCACCATTGGGGCCGGCCCGAAATTGCCTATCGCGCGGCCACGAGTGGACTTGCCCTCATGCCAGCCGATGATCGGGTTCTCCGGTTAAGGCTCGAAGGCAACATCGCCATCACGTCGCTGTGGCTTCATTCACCGTTCCCGCAGGTACTCCGGGCCTTAATGCGTCTCACCGCAGAAGCATCGCAAATGGGGCTCGAGCACTACGCCGCGATCGGCTTGCATAACGTGGGCGACCTGCAACTGGAAATGGGGCAGATTGACAGAAGCATCAAGTCACTCGAGCGCGCTGCCGAGTTCTGGAACCAACTACCTGCCAATCCCTTCGGGGACAACTACAACCTGGCCCGTGCCTACGTGGCCAGAGGCAACACGAAGCGAGCGTATGAACTGGCACAGCTGGGAGTAATGCGTACTCGGAATTGGCGGCTTGTGAACACGGAGGCTCGCTGCGGACTAGCCGTCGCCCTGTGCGCGCGTGATGAGTTCGAAGGTGCCCTTGACGTACTGAGGCCTGCCGTCTTGGACCGCCAGAATGTGGGTAGCGTTGCAGAAGACGCGCGCATCCACTTCCTTGAGGCTTCCATTCTTTCCGGCACTCTCACAGCGGAAGCGGAGGTCGTGGCCGAGCTTGTTCGCGAGCAAGCCCAAGATCCACGCCTGGAAGCGCAGCGGGTCCTCGTTCTTGAGCTCCTCAACCACGTACAGGGTCGTTGTGGCGCCACGTGCGGATTGCCGAGCCTAAGGGCGGCATCGTCCTGGACTGCTCGTGGTGCCCGGCTCATCGAAGTTTCCACGGCCGTGATGGTGGGTCGCCTTCTCCTGGAACATTCGAGACCCGATGCTCCACAACGAGTGGTCGACGGCATAGCGGCCGCCTCGAGGCTAGGG
>CAYVLM010000089.1:0-7459 GCA_964452225.1 uncultured Steroidobacteraceae bacterium
GAGCGCCCCCCTTACGCCGATGAGCGCGGAGGCGATGCCCAGGTAGACCAGGGACCAGGCGATGCGCGGCGTGCGGCGTACGAACTCCATCCCCTCCTGGAGCTCCACCGCCAGCGCGGTGAGGGCCCGCCCGGTGTCCATGGGCGGCCGGTTGGCCTCGGGAGGAACGCCCGGGATCGGCATGACCGCACCGGCAGCGGCAACGAACATGATGGCCACCACCACGTAGACCGCCACCGGACCCGCGGTGGTGAGCAGGAGCGGGCCGAGGAAGCCGAACCCGATCGCAAACGTGGCATTCACGGTGAGCACGAAGACCGAGTTGGCCGCCATCAGGTTCCGTCGGTTAACCAGGCGCGGGATGGAGGTGAGCTCGGCCGGTGCGTAGAACGCGGTCACCGTCGCCACGAACAGGTTGATCAGGTAGAGCAGGCCGATGTTGGCGCCGATGAAGATGAAGGCGATGGTTCCCGCGGCCCGCAGGAGATTCGCCCCGAGCATGATGAGCCGGGCATCGGTCCGCTCCACGACGACGCCTGCCATGGCGCTGAAGGCGACCGCCGGGAAGAGGAAGGTCAGGATCAGCACCGCGTTGGCGGTGTTCGATCCGGTGGTCCCCACCACGATGGCCATGAGGCCCGCCAGGACCATGTTGCTCGCCAGCTGGCTGAGCACCTGCGACGACCAGAGCAGGACGAACGAGCGGTTGCGGAAGACGCTGCCGGCGCCGCTCAGATCACCGCCCGTCAGGTCCGGCGGCAGCTCCATGCCCGTCACGCCGTGGTGTCCGGCCCACGTTCCAGGAAGCCGGTGAACCGCCGCTCGACGTCGAGGCGGTCCATGAGAATCCGATGCCGGCAGCCGGCGCAGACCAGCCCGATGTCGGCCCCCAGGCGGACCACCTCCCAGTCCCGGCTGCCGCAGGGATGCTCCCGTCGGAGCCTCACGCGATCGCCGATCCGCAGGTCGAGCGGAGCGGCCACCGTCACCCGCCCTCCTCCGCTGCCGTCGCCCCGGTGAAGCTGAAGCGATCGATGAGCAGCGCAGGGGCGCGCGCCATGATTCCCGAGTACTCGGCCGCCACGAGCTGCGTCTCCCGGCCAATGGCGGCGATCCGGCTGAACGCCTCGGGAACCGATTGGGTGAACCGGAAGTTGCGGATCGGGCACACGATGCGGCCCTTCTCCACGAGGAACGTCCCGTCCTTGGTCATCCCGGTGAGGATGGCTCGCTTGGCGTGCACCACGTTGACGTAGTGGAACCGCGTCACCCAGATCCCGTCGCCGAGCTCGGCCAGCAGGTCCTCGGGCGCGGTGCTGCCCGGAGCCATGAACAGGTTCCAGGCCAGGGGCCCGAACGGATTCGGCGCCGGCAGGCCGTGGCCGGTCGAGGTGGTGCCGGCCCGGGCCGCCGTGGCGGTGTCGTGGACGAGCCCGGTCGCCACGCCATCGGTCACCAGGTCGACCCGCTGCTTGCGGACCCCCTCGAAGTCGATGGCGGCCGGGAGACCTGCAGGGTCATGGCCGTCGTCCCAGATCCGGACGTTGGGGCCCATCACCTGCCGCCCGAGCTCCATGAACGATCGGCCCTCCTCCACCGCCAGGGCGGAGAAGCTGATGTAGCTGGTGTACTCGAGGAGGGCTGCGACCGCGTACGGCTCGAGGACCACGCGGTAGTCGCCGGGCTCGAGATCGGTGGCGCCGGCCGAGCGGACCGCCTTGTCGGCCGCCTCGGCGCCCACCGCCGCTCCGTCGATGGCTCCAACGTCGGCGTTCGTGGACTGCGCGTAGCCGGACGCCCCTTCGTCGCCCATGAAGACCGCGAGCATCCTGGCCTCGGTGGAGCTCGCCGAGCTTCGGAGGCCTAGGGTGTTCGCCACGGCCATGGTCGTCGCAGACGTGGAGAAGGCTCCGCTCGCCTCGAGGTTCGCTCCGCGGGCAGCGTCGATCGCCTGCCGGACTGCGGAGGCACGCTGCTCCGGATCCGCAGCCGCGGTCGCGTCCGACCAGCCCGTGCGGTCGTGCGGGGCGGGTTCGCCGGTCGCCATCGGCGCCAGGTTGGGGTTCGGCGCCGCGCGGCTGCGAATCGCCTCGGCGGCATCGACGGCCTCCCGCAGGGCTGTGTCCTCCAGGCGGTTGGTGGAGGCGACCCCGGTGCGGCCGTCGGCCACGAGCCTGACGCGCACGCCGGCGTCGTGCTCCGACACGTTCTGGTGGATCTGGGAGTTGGCGAAGCGGGTCAGCGCGGCGTCCCGTCCGATGTACGACACTTCCGCCTCGCCGCCGGGGACCATGGAGAGGACGCGCTCGAGCAGATCCGCGGCGGCCGCCGGATCGTGGCGGTCGGCGATCACCATGTGCCGACCCCGACACGCACGTTCCGGAACCGGGCCGGGCTCGCCCCGTGGCTGACGTGGCCGGTCTGCATAGGCTCACCCTTGCCGCAGTTGGGAACCCCCCACAGCACCCAGTCCTCAGGGCCGCCAATGGCGTCACAGCTGCCCCAGAACTCCGGGGTGATGCCGGTGTAGGTGGGGTTGCGCACGAGCTGTGCGCGGCGTCCGTTGCGGATCAGCCAGCCTGCCTGGGTGCCGAACTGGAAGTTGAGGCGCCGGTCGTCGATGCTCCAGGACCGGTTGACGTCCATGAAGATCCCCTCCCGCGTGTCGGCGATGAGGTCCTCGAGGGTGGTCCCCGGCGCACCCGGTCGCAGGTTCACGTTCGTCATCCGGATCATCGGGATCCGATCCCATCCCGACGCCCGGCTGCTGCCCATGCTCCGCGCACCGATCCGCGGGGCTGTCTCGCGGTTGGTCAGGTAACCGACGAAGAGGCCGCCCGAGACGATCGGAACGTTCTGCGCCGGCACGCCCTCGTCGTCCCAGCCGAAGGTTCCCAGCCCACCCGGCACCGTCGCGTCGGCGTCGATGTTCACCAGCTCGCTGCCGTAGCGCAGCCGCCCGAGACGATCGAGGGTCAGGAAGGACGTTCCCGCGAAGGAGGCCTCCATCCCCAGCACCCGGTCGAGCTCGATCGGGTGGCCGCACGACTCGTGGATCTGGAGGGCCACCTGGCCAGAGCCGAGGATCAGGGTCATTTCGCCGGCCGGGCACTGCGGGGCGTCCAGCAGGGCCACCGCCTCTTCCGCGACCCGCTGGGCATGCGCCGCCAGGTCGAGGTCGCGGACCACCTCGAACCCGGCGGTCACGACCTGGCCGCCGGCCTGCGGGTAGCTGCGAACCTGCATCTCGTGCTCGTTGACGGCCGTCGCCTCGATCCCGGCCCCCGACTCCACGATCTCCTGCTCGACGTGGGCACCCTCGGTCGAGGCGAATGTCTTGCGCTCTCGCGACCACTCCATGGTCCCCTCGCGCACGGTGACGCCGGGGACCGAGGCCATGATCCCGTCCGCGGCCACGAGGATCGCCAGCTTGTCGTCAAGCGGCACGGCGAAGGGGTCCTCGCCGACCGCGGTCGCGTAGCGGCCGGTCGCCGGCGGCGTGTCGTCCAGGACGATCGGCTCGACCCGGGCGCTCGCCGTTGCCCGCGCGATCGCCGCCGCCTCGCGCGTCACGCGCTCGACCTCCTCGGGCTCGAGCACGGCGCTCGAGGAGAAGCCCCAGCCGCCATCGATGAGTAGCCGCACCCCGAAGCCGGCGCTGTCGTGCGCCTCGGCCGATTCGAGCGCACCGTTCTTCAGGTGCAGTCCTTCGGTCCGGTGCTCCACGATCCGCAGGTCGGCATAGCTGGCGCCGGCGCGCACGGCGGCGTCAAGGGCGCGGTCGATGAGCTCGGTCATGGCGGCACCAGCTGGTCAGTGATGTCCGGGCAGCGGGATCGCTGCCCGCCGGGTCTCGGGCAAGCGGTCACTCTAGCATGCACGGCCACGACGCCGGTCACTCGGCGCTCTGCGCCACCTTTGGTGCCAGGTCGATCCGGGTGGCCGGGATGACGATCTGCGGCTCCTGCACGACGTCAATGGTGGCGCTGATGAACAGCTCGAGCTGGCTGATGATGCCACCCGGCCGCTGCAGGGCGGTGAGGAGCCCGTCGGGGTCGCCGACTGCGCGAATCGTGAACGACCGGCCGATGGCCGTGCCGTCGATCTGGAGCGAGTCGGTCCCCTGCACGCAGACCGACCGCGCGGTGATCCGCACCTGGTCCACGGCCAGCGCCTCTGCACCGGCGTTCCGCAGCTCGTTGAGCAGGTCGTTGACCGCAATGGCATCGAGGTCCCCGTTGACGGTGACCACGATCCCCTGCCCCTCGACGCCCCCCTGGCCGCCGAAGGCCAGGATGCGCAGCAGGTCCTCGCGTGACACGTCGAGCGCGCTCTGCCCCTGCGCCTCGGCGACCTGGTACTGGCGGATCTGCTCGCGGGCGTCGGCCAGGTCGGCGCTCAGCTCGCGGTTCCGGGCCGCCAGGGTCTCGATCAGGGTCGAGAGATCCTGCGCCGACTCGCTCGTCAGCTCGGTCGGCCGGGCCTGCGAGCGGAGCTGGGCCACGAGCAGCAGCCCGATCAGCAGGGCCACGGCGGTCAGGCTGAGCTGCGCCGCGCGCGTGTGCATCACTGCCCCTCCGTTGGCACCGACCAGCGGAAGCGGGTGCTCCCCGCGAAGGCGGGCAGGTTCAGCGAGCCAGAGGCCTGCGCGGCGAACTGGAGGCCGAAGGCGTCGATCCGATGCGCAACGCGTCCCAGGAACGCCGGGCTCGACTGGAAGCGCTCGAGCAGCCCGTCCGATCCGATCGCCTCGATCCGGAACGGCGGCGAGAGGAAGGCGGTGTTCACCAGGATGGAGGCTCCAACCCCGTAGATGGACGACGTGCTCACCAGCCGTTCGCCGTTGATGGCGATCGCCTCGGCACCCGACGCCCACAGCGCGGTGACGATGTCGTGCAGGTCATCCACGAGCACGATGTAGTTCTGCGGGTTGTCACCGGCGGGCACAGGTCGGTTGGAGTCGGAGATCTCGACCACCACGCCCGGGCCGCTGACGTTCGTCAGCCCGGCGGCCAGCCGCGCGGAGGCGAGCTGGCGATTCACCTGGTCCAGCGCCGACTGAGAACCGGCCGTCTGCGACTGGAACTGCTGCACCTGTGCGTTGGCGCTGGCCAGCTGGTCGCGCAGCGTCTTCTGCTCGTTCTCCAGGGCCACGACCTGGGCCGCGAGGACCTGCTGGGCCGATGTCGTGTACTGCTGGCGGGCGATGCTGCTGTTCCACTGCGCGGCCGCCACGAAGCCGGTGATGCCCAGCGCCACCGCCATCGACAGCGCCCACGACGGCCTCAGTCGCGGGCGCGGTGGGCGGGGAATGCGCGGTGCCGGCAGGTGGCCAACCCGCCGCGGCCATTCAGCCATCGGAAGACCGGCCCCGTCGCCCGTACCAGACCCCGATGGCGACGGCGGTCGCCAGGAGCACGAAGAGCCCCATGATGGTCAGGACGGCGGTAGCCGTGGCATCAGCCGATGCCGAGCCGCCGGACGGGATCGGTGCGCCGCTGGCCGGCACGGCCGCGGAGGTGGCGGGAGCCTGCGTCGCCCCCGTCCCGCCGGCCCCGGTGTCGACCACCGATGGGCCGATGGTGGCCGCGGGGACCGGCTGCGGCTCGGTCGCCCCGAAGGAGCCGAAGTAGTCGGCGTACAGCTGGTCGGCGGGGATGCCGGTGCCGGCCTGCAGGGCCTCGGCATCGGACGCACCCGAGCGGTAGGCGGCCGCTATCTTCGCCATCGCCTGCGTCCCGTAGGTGCGGATGATCAGGTCCACCATGGTCGCACCCTCCGCGTAGGAAAGCGATGAGCCGCGGGACCCGATGGGGAACTGTCCGGTGATGGCGTCGAAGCTGAAGAGGCCGGAGCTCACCTCGCTGCGTACCGTCTGGGCAGCGGCGTCCGCGTTCTGCGACTGGGACCACACCGCAAACCCCTCGTTGAACCAGCTCGCCGGGGTGTGGTACGGGTTGTTGGTGGCGTCGTAGAAGACGACGTGCGTCACCTCGTGGATCAGGGCGGTGTCGAGGTATGAGCTGCTACCGCCGCCCAGCCACATGAACACGGTGCGGATGGTGGGAAAGGTGGCCGCTCCGGTCCATTCGCGGGCCCCCGGTCCGAGGGCTCCGAAGAAGTCGGACTGCGTGGCGTACACGAAGATGTCGATGGGCCCGTCAAGCGAGTGACCCAGGATCTGCTCGGCGCGGCTGACGGCGCCGCTGGTCAGGGTCCCGAAGCGCTGCGCCTCGGAGGCCGCGTTGCCGTACCAGTGCACGGTCGCCTGCCCCATGCGGCGGCTCTGCCAGTCGAGCCCCGGGCGATTGTCGGCGTACAGCAGCGTCGCGGCGGGCGAGACCGTGACGACACTGCCGGTGGTCGCGCGCCATCGGTAGGTGACCGGCGTGTTCGGCGTGACGTAGGCGCTGCTTGCATCCCAGGTGTAGGTGGCGCTGGAGCCGGTGGCGCTGACCGGTGCCACGAAGGTCGAGTCGGGATCGGGGCCGAGCTGGAGCAGGATCTGGAGCTGGTCGGGCGCTCCGCCGGTCAGCGCGACCGTGAAGGTCATCTGCTGGCCGTACTGCTCGGTCGCGGTTCGGGCACCGAAGCCGCTGAAGGCGGCGACGGGGGACGGCGCGGCGAAGCCGATCACCGCGAGGGCGAGGCCGACGGCGAGCGCCGCGGCTGCCAGCCGCCTCATTGGCCCCAGCTCACGAGGCCGAAATCGAGCAGGCCAATGGTGAGGTTCCCGAGACCGCGCAGACCCGGCCGCACGAGCCAGCTCGAGGTGTCATAGGCCCACGGGATCAGGGGTGCCTGCGCATCGACCTCTGCCTCCACCGCTGCATAGGCCGTCGCCTGGGAAGCAGGGTCGGCCGCCGCCGCGGCCGCGTTCAGCAGGGAGACGAACTGCGGGTCGGACCAGCGCCCGTAGTTGCTGTGCGCGGTGGGGGTCAGCAGCAGGTCGTACAGCGCGTGGGGCGACGGGTAGTCCGCGATCCAGTCGATGGTATAGACCTGCGGCGTCTGCCCGGCATCGAGCGCCGCGATGTAGTCGTTGAAGTTCATGGTCTCGACGTTCACCGTGACGCCCAGCATGCTTCGCCAGGTGGCCACGATGGGCGACACGTCGAGGCTGGTGGCGTTCACCGTGATCGGGCCCAGCGCGGATGGGTCGGCGTAGCCGGCCTGCGCGAGGAGAGCCTTCGCCTGGGCCGCCGTTCCCGTCTCATCGGGGCCGAACCCCGCCGGCTGGATCGCCGGCGGCACGATCGAGTTCGCCGGCTCCGCGGAGGCGCCCTCGTTGAGCTTCACCAGGCGGGACTTGTCAAGGACCATGGCGAAGGCCCGTCGCACCCGCGGGTCGTTGAACGGCGGCCGGGTCGTGTCGAAGCCCACGTACTGCACGTTCAAGGCGGCCGCCTGGTGGAGCGCCGGACCAAGCTGGGTGTCATACGCGATCCAGCTCGCGTCG
>CAYVLM010000090.1:0-7450 GCA_964452225.1 uncultured Steroidobacteraceae bacterium
TCGACAAAGCCGAGAGCATCGACTACAAGGAGGTCAACCGCCTCCGCCGCTACCTGTCGGAGCGGGCGAAGATCGAGCCACGGCGAAAGACCGGGACCTGCGCCCGGCACCAGCGGATGCTCACCGTGGCGCTCAAGCGCGCCCGGCACGTCGCGCTGCTGCCGTACGCTCCGCAGCACCTCCGCCCGTAGCCGGGGGACGCCGGTCCCCGCGCCCGCGTGACGGAACGTGGGGCCGCCGGGGGTTCGCACGGAGGGTCTCGTGGACGTAGTCCTGCTGGTCGGCTCGCTGGCCCTGATCCTGGTCGGGGCCGAGCTGTTCACCAACGGGATCGAGTGGTTCGGGCGCAAGCTGAACCTGGCCGAGGGCGCCGTTGGCAGCGTACTGGCGGCGGTCGCCACCGCCATGCCGGAGACGCTCATCCCGCTGATCGCCATCGTGGGACCCATCCTCTTCGGGGGTGGCGTGCCGCACTCGGCCGAGGTTGGCGTCGGCGCGATCCTCGGCGCGCCGTTCATGCTCTCGACCCTGGCGATGTTCGTCACCGGAACCGCGGTGTTCCTGTTCGCCCGGGGCGCCCGCCGCTCGACCGAGCTGAAGGTCAACGTCCCGGTCCTCGCCCGGGACGTGGGATTCTTCCTGGGCGCCTACGCGATTGCCATCGGCAGCGCCTTCCTGCCCGAGCCGGTCCGCTGGCTCAAGCTCCCCATCGCCCTCCTCCTCCTCGTCGTCTACGGGGTCTACGTCCGGGCGCACTTCGCCGAGGAGGCGACCGACACGGGGACCGAGACGCTGGGTCCGCTGCACCTGGCCCGTCTGCCACGGCTGGGAGCGCAGGCCGCGACCCGGCGCGCGGTTGACCTGGACCTGCTTGCCTCAGATACGGACCCGGATGGCAACGTAGGCCCCCGCCTGCGCCTCGTGATCGTCCAGGTGGTGGTGGCGCTGCTGGCGATCGTTGTCGGCGCACAGGTCTTCGTGGGTGCCGTCGAGCACCTCGCGGGCGCCATCGGCCTCGATCCGCGGATCCTGGCCCTGGTGATTGCGCCCATCGCCACGGAGCTGCCGGAGAAGTTCAACTCGGTGATCTGGGTGCGGGCCGGCAAGGACACCCTGGCGATGGGCAACATCACCGGCGCCATGGTCTTCCAGAGCTGCATCCCGACCGTGCTCGGGCTCATCTTCACCGACTGGGTGTACAGCGCCTCGAGCGCCCTCTCGTTCGCCTCGGCGGGTGCCGCGTTCGTGGCCACCATCCTCATCTTCGGCGGGATGTTCAGGGCACGGCACCTCAACGCCCGGCTGCTGCTGCTCGGCGGTCCCATCTACGCGATCTACATCGTCGCGGCGCTGACCGTTCCGGTCACCGCGGTCACGGTCCACTGATTCCGCAACAGGGCCGCTTGGCCAAGGGTTCACCCGGCCCGATGCGTATACTGGAGGCGACCGATAGCTGGCGCCGCGTGTCTCACGCGGGCCCGGCCGATGAGGAGAGCATCGTGCTGAAGCAGGCAACCCCAACTCCCGCCGCCGGCCTGGAGAGCACTCCGAACCTGTGGGCGTTCTTCCGTGGCGGGTTCGTTCCGCTGGGCGACGCGAACATCAGCGTCATGACCCACGCGCTGAACTACGGAACCGCGGTCTTCGAGGGAATCCGTGCGTACTGGAACCCGGAGGCGGGGCAGCTGTACGCCGTCGACCTCCTGGCCCACTACGAACGCATCATCCGCTCGGCCAAGGTGCTCTACATGGTGGTGCCCTACACAGCGGAGCAGATGGCCGAGGCCACGGTCGAGCTCCTGCGCAGGGACGGCCTCCAGGAGGACGTGTACGTACGCCCCCTCATCTTCAAGTCCAGCGAGCTCATCGGCGTCAGGCTCCACAACCTCGACGCCGATTTCACGATCTTCGCCATCCCCTTCGGCAAGTACATCGACACCGAGGCGGGCGTCCGGGCCCAGGTGAGCAGCTGGCGCCGGACCGATGACAACGCCATCCCGGCACGAAGCAAGATCACCGGCGCCTACGTGAACTCGGCGCTGGCCAAGACCGAGGCGCAGCTCAACGGATTCGACGAGGCGATCGTGCTGACCCAGGACGGCCACGTGAGCGAGGGCAGCGCCGAGAACCTCTTCATCGTCCGCGGGGGCGTGCTCATCACGCCATCGGTCACCGACAACGTGCTGGAGGGGATCACCCGCCGCCGCCTCATGTCGGTGGCGAACGACCTGGGAATCCCGGTCATCGAGCGCTCGATCGACCGGACCGAGCTGTACACCGCGGAGGAGATCTTCCTGTGCGGGACGGGCGCGCAGGTCTCTCCGGTCGTGGAGGTGGATCGACGCACGGTCGGGGAGGGGACTCCGGGACCGGTCACCAGCCGCCTGTCGCGAACCTACTTCGACGCGGTTCGCGGGCGACTCGACACGTATCGTTCCTGGCTGACCCCCATCTACTAGGTCCTGAGGCGACCGTCCGGCCGGGCGGCGCCGGCCGGAAGGGGACATGCTCGACGACGCAGAGACCGATCGCTATCTCTGGCTCCAGCGCCTGCTGGAGATCGTGCCGGGCCTGATCACCTGGGCGATCATCCTGGGCCCGATCTGGCTCAGCTTCAGCTACCCGTGGCTGGTCGCCTACTTCGTGCTCAGCTTCGACTTCTACATGGTGTCCCGAACGCTGTGGCTGGCGGCGTCCGTCGTGGTCGGCTTCCGCCGGGTGCGGACCGTGGAGCGCACCGACTGGATGGCGAGGGTTGAGTCGCGGGACTTCTCACCGGTTCGTGGCTCCGGCGCAGCACCCATGATCTCCACGCACCCCGGTGATCAGGCTCCCGACTGGCAGGAGCTGATCCAGCTGGCCCTGATACCTACCTACACCGAGCCTCTCGAGAAGCTCCGCGCGACGGTCCAGGCCCTTGCCGACGCGGAATGGCCTCGCGAGCGCAAGATCTGCGCGATCATCACCAGGGAGACCGACGCGGCCGGGATCGCCAACGTGGCGACGCTGCGCTCCGAGTTCGGCTCCGAGTTCGCCGAGTTCATCCACATCCTCGACCCGCTCGAGCCGGGGATCGTGGTCGGCAAGAGCAGCGCCATGGCGTGGGGCGGCCGCTCGCTGTACCGGCTCCTGGTGCGCGAACGCGGGATGGACCCCTCGCGCATCCTGATCACCGACCTGGATGCCGACTTCCGCGTGCATCCGCAGTACTTCGCCTACCTCGCCTGGACCCACCTGCGCGATCCCGATCGTGAGACCCAGCTGTACCAGCCGGTCCCGTACTTCCATAACAACATCTGGCAGGTCCCGATCCTGCTGCGCCTGTTTGCCGCGGTGCTGACCCAGCTCCAGCTCTGGCGCAACGTCCTGCCCGAGAAGCTGGTGAGCTTCTCCAGCTACTCGACCACCCTCAAGCTGGTCCACGAGGTCGGCTACTGGGCCACCGATGCGATCCCGGAGGACAGCCGCTTCTACTGGAAGAGCTACTTCACCTACGGAGACCGGTTCCGGGCGGTCCCCCTCTTCATCCCCATATACGGGGACGCGGTGCGGGCGCGGACGTACTGGCGCTCGATGATCGGGCAGTACACCCAGGCCCGCCGCTGGGCGTGGGGAGTCACCGACATCCCGTTCGTTGTCCGGAACGCCTTCCGCCACCGGGAGATCTCGCTCCTCTCGCGCAGCTTCCGCATCCTGAACCTCTTCTGGGAGCACATCACCTGGGCGATCGGGCCGTTCGTGGTCACCTTCGGCGCGATCATCCCGGTCCTCCTCAACCCGGAGTTCGGCCAGACGATCCTTGGCCAGAACCTGCCGGTCTACGTCAGCGGCATGTTCAGCCTGGCGATCGTGGCGCTGGGGATCATGATCCTGGTCGAGAACGCCATCGTCCCGCCTCGCCCCGCCTCCTGGGGCCTGGCGGCTCGCGTCCTCAGCTACCTGCAGTGGGCCGGGCTCCCGATCGTGGGCTTCATCTTCAGCAACCTGCCTGCGCTCGACGCGCAGACGCGCCTGCTCACCGGCCGGTACCTCGAGTACCGGGTCACGGAGAAGGCCTGAGATGGCCCACGAGCCAATGCCGATCGCCCGTGTCCGGCTGGCCCGCAGCCTCCCCCGGGTGCTGGCCCTGCCGGCGGCGCTGGTCCTCCTCGCCGCCGCGGCGGGGACGGCCGCCTGGCTGGCAGGCGGCGCCGTGGAGGTGAGCCTCGGGCTGCTGGCGGGAGCCCTGATCGCATCCGCGGCGGCGGTCGCCGTCCTGCCGCTCACCCTGCACCTCGAGGTGGAGGTTGGCGGGCTGCGCGTCCGGTGGCTCGGCGGCGGCCGCCGGTACCGCCTGGTGCCCGGGGCGGTGACCCGTGCACCGATGCGTGCTCCGGGCGAGCGCGTGATCCGCACCCGGTTCCGCATCCTGGGCTGGGCGTACGGGTCGGCGCGGCTGCGGGGCAGCGAGCGGATCTCCATCATTCGCCTGGCGCGAACGCCGACCGTGATCCTGGTGCCGACCGATCACGGCCGCCTCGCGATCGGCGCCGCCTCGGAGGCAGAGCTGCTCGAGGCGCTTGGAGCGGCAGCCCGCGTCCAGCAGCGGCTCGACGAGGTGAGCGGCCGGGTCCGGGCCGCGCTGCCGGAGCCGCCTGCTCGCGAGGTCGAGCACGCGCCCGCGCCGGTCAGCGGCGAAGCGGCGGCCCCCGACGCCGGGCCGAGGGTGATGACCGGCATCGAGCGAGCGCGGCTCGAGGCGGGGCTGGCCGCGGCGCGCGCAGCGGCGCTGAGGGAGGCCGAGGCCGAACGGACCGCGGCTACCCCGGCGGGGGAAGCCGCCCCGCCGGCGGGCGCGGCAGTCGAGGTGTCGGGGGCGCCGGCGGCGAAGGCGGAGACGCCGGCACGGGTCCGCCTCCGGCCCCCGCGCATCGGTGCCACGGGCCGGGCGACCTGGGCGAGCGATCGGCTGGCCGCCGTCCGGGTCTCCATCGCGTTGGCGCTCCTGCCACTGGCCGCATCGCTGGTGGGCTTCTTCATCGCCGGCGGCAGCTCGGCGCTGACCTACGACGACGTGCCGACCCGACTGCTGGGGGCCGCGCTCATCGCCTGCGGTCCCGCGGCGGCGCTCGGCGTGCTCATCGCCCGGGCCTGGTGGCCGCGGCTCGCCGGGCTGGTCGCGACGAGCGCCGTGGTGGCGGTGGTCCTGCTGGCCCGGGCGACGATGGGCTGAGGACCCGATTGACAAGCGGCGTGGCGCGCTGCCACGATCCGGCGGCATACAGGTGACATCGGCTGAGACGGAGCCAGCGCTCCCGTCGGCCCCGAGCCGGCAGCGAGCCCGGATGGTGAGAGCGGGCGGCATCGAGACGGCGAGCGATCCCTCCCGAGCCGGAGGCGCCAAGCGCGGCGGTCGCGTCGACCACGCGTGGGTAACGCCTCCCGGGTTCGCCACCCGATATCGACGGCGACGCCATCGGTCCGGCAGCGCGCTGGTCCGGGCCCGTGGCGGACGAGCGGGCAGGTGACGCCCCCGGGCGCCATCGGCCAAGCGCGGGTGGTACCGCGGGAGTGACGCATGGCTCCCGTCCCGGCATCGGGACGGGAGCTTGTTGTTGTGGCAGTGGCAGCAGACAAAGGAGCGAACCACGGTGTTCGAACCGGTTTCGACCAGGCTCGACGTTCCCGCCCTCGAGCGCGAGGTGATACGGCGCTGGGAGCGACGGGGCACCATGGCCCGCTACCTGGCCCGCAACGAGGGCTCGGAGCGGCGCTACAGCTTCCTGGACGGGCCGATCACCGCCAACAACCCCATGGGCGTGCACCACGCCTGGGGCCGCACCTACAAGGACCTCTACCAGCGCTACCACACCATGCTCGGGGAGCGGCAGCGGTACCAGAACGGCTACGACGCCCAGGGTCTCTGGATCGAGGTCGAGGTCGAGCGCGAGCTGGGCTTCAACAACAAGCGCCAGATCGAGGAGTTCGGGATCGACCGCTTCGTGGAGCTGTGCAAGGCGCGGGTCGATCGCTTCGCCGGGATCATGACCGAGCAGAGCAAGCGGCTCGGGATGTGGATGGACTGGGAGCACAGCTACATCACCAACTCGGACGAGAACAACTACACGATCTGGGCCTTCCTCGCCGAGTGCCATCGCCGGGATCTGATCTACAAGGGCCATGACGTCATGCCGTGGTGCCCGCGCTGCGGCACGGGCCTGTCGAACATGGAGATCGCGACGGAGGGCTACCGGGACCTGCGCCACCTCTCGGTGACGATCCGGCTGCCGATCACCTCGGCGGGCCACGAGGGCGAGGATCTCCTGGTCTGGACCACGACGCCCTGGACGCTCTCGTCCAACGTCGCCGCCGCGGTGCACCCCGACCTGGTCTACCAGCTCGTGGAGGGGCGCGACGAGCGACGCTGGTGGGTATCGTCCGGGTCGAAGTCCCGCGTGGCGGGCGATGCGCCGGTGCTGCGCTCCGTCGATGGCGCCCAGCTGGTGGGCCTCACGTACCGGGGGCCGTTCGACGAGGTGCCGGCACAGGACGGCGTGGAGCACCGCGTCATCGACTGGAACGAGGTCTCCGATGCGGAAGGCACCGGGATCGTCCACATCGCCCCCGGCTGTGGGCAGGAGGACTTCGCGCTGGCGAAGGCCTTCCACCTGGCCGTCCTCGACCCGATCGACGAGTTCGGCGTCTTCCGCGACGGGTACGGCTGGCAGACGGGGCGCTACGCCGGCGCCACCGCGGATCCAACGGCCGACATCGCTCTCGACGTCGCGGCCGACCTCGAGCGCAAGGGCGTCCTCGTCTCGAAGGAGAGCTACCTGCACAGCTACCCGGTCTGCTGGCGCTGCGGGACCCAGCTCCTCTTCCGCCTGGTCGACGAGTGGTTCATCCGCATGGACCCGCTGCGCGAACCGATCTCGCGGGTCACCCGCCAGATCACCTGGCTGCCCGAGGGGGTGGGGCTGGAGGAGCGCGAGATCGACTGGCTCCGGAACATGGGCGACTGGATGATCAGCAAGAAGCGCTACTACGGCCTGGCGCTGCCCATCTGGGTCTGCGCCGACTGCGAGGGATGGGAGGTCATCGGCGGCCGCGAGGAGCTGCACGAGCGCGCCGTGGCGGGATGGGAGGCGTTCGAGGGGCACTCGCCGCACCGACCGTGGGTCGACGCGGTCGAGATCGCCTGTGCCTCGTGCGGGGGCCGCTCACGGCGGATCAGCGATGTCGGCAACCCGTGGCTCGACGCGGGCATCGTGGGCTTCTCGACGCTCCGCTGGAACACGGACCGCGACTACTGGCGCGCCTGGTTCCCCGCCGACTTCATCACCGAGTCGTTCCCGGGCCAGTTCCGCAACTGGTTCTACGCGCTGCTGACGATGTCCACCGTGCTGGCCGACGAGCCGATGACCCGCACCCTCTTCGGCTACGCCCTGATGCGCGACGAGCACGGCGAGGA
>CAYVLM010000091.1:0-7429 GCA_964452225.1 uncultured Steroidobacteraceae bacterium
GCGCGCTCGCTGCTCGAGCAGCGAGCGAAGCCGAGCATGGTCCCCAAGGGGATCCCACTCGGGGCCCATCTCGCCGTTCGCCCGTCCCTGGCGACCTCTCTGGCTCTTCCACGCCGCTCCCACCCGGCGCGCCACCTCGGAGGTCGGCTCGCCGCGGGGTCGGCCGGCGAGCGCATCCCGCTCGTCCATGACGACCCACAGGTCCAGTCGGTCTCGTATGGGACCCGAGAGGCGACCGGCATACCGTCGGGCAGCGCCCTCGTCACAGCTGCAGGTTCGGGTCCTGGCACCCCGCCAGCCGCACGGGCAGGGGTTGAACGCCGCGAGGAGCGTGAAGCGGGCCGGCAGCCTGAGAGCACCGTCCACCCGGGCGATGGTGACGACACCGCTCTCCAGGGGCTGACGCAGCGCCTCGAGCGCGTCCGACCGGAACTGCAGGAGCTCGTCCAGCAGCAGGCAGCCCCGGTGCGCCAGGCTGGCCTCGCCGGGCCTCACGCGGCTCCCGCCACCGACCAGCGCCTGCGTGGAGATGGTGTGATGCGGGCTGCGAAATGGTCGTCGACGGATCAGCGGGTCCCGCCGGTCGAGCAATCCCGCGACGGAATGGATGCGGCTCACCTCGACCGCCTCGTCCTCCTCGAGCGGCGTCTGGAGCGCTTCCGCACACCGCAGGACGAGGCTCTTGCCGATGCCGGGCGGTCCGCTGAGCGCGAGGCTGTGTCGTCCCGCGACGGCGATCTCGAGAGCGCGCCGCGCGAACGGCTGCCCGACGACGTCGCCGAGGTCGGGGACGCTGACCGGGGCCGTCCAGAGCGGTGGCGGCGTTGCTCCCGCGGCGGGAAGGGTGCGAGCGCCGGAGAGGTGGCCCGCCGCTTCGCCGAGGGTCGCGGCGCCGTGGACCCGGATCCCGCTGACCGCGGCGGCCTCGCGTACGCCGGCCAGCGGAACCACCACGTCGGCGACGCCCGTCGCCCGGGCGGCGGCAACCAGGGCCAGGATGCCGGGAACCGGCCGCAGCGCCCCGTCGAGGGCCAGCTCGCCTATGAGCACGCACCGCGGGAACGCGCCTGAGCCGAGCTGGCCCGACGCGCCCAGGATCGCCGTCGCAATCGCCAGGTCGAAGCCGGTTCCCTCCTTCGGAAGGTCTGCCGGGGCCAGGTTCACCGTGATGCGCCGCGCCGGAACCTCGAATCCGCAGTTGCGGAGCGCCGAGCGCACCCGTTCGCGCGCCTCCTGGACGGCGCTGCCGGCCAGGCCCACGATCGTTAGTGATGGCAGGCCGAACGCGACATCGGCCTCGACCTGGACCGGGACGCCGTCCACCCCAACGACCGTCGCCGAGAGCATCTCGCTGAGCATGGGATGCCTCGCCTGGAGCCGAGCGGATCGGAGGAGATGCCGGCCGTCCGCCTGCTCGCCTCCATACTCAAGCGACGACCGGCGCTGCCGAGCGTAGGTGCGGACGCTTACCGGGTGATTAGGCTGGGCTTAGTGGGTGCGCCGCCCACGGCGGGACGGCGAGGCGCTCAGCGGGCGGGAACGGCTGACTCGGCCGTCGTCTGTCGGTCCACCTCTCGCGCGAACTCGGAGACGCTGCGCGAGAGCGGCGCATCGGGTCTCGACGACATGAACGGCTCGCCCGAGTTGAGCGCCGAGATGGCGCCGCGGTACTCGTTGATCACCTGGAAGTCGATCTTGCGGCCGAGGACCGACTCGGCGTTGTTGACGTTGATGCCGGTGTACGCGTTCGACCGGTTGAGGACGAGCTGGACCTTCGCGCGGTGATACCCCAGGTTGTCCATGGTCTTGAGGACCAGCTGGACGTTCTTGAGGCAGCTCAGGTCAGCGGTCATGACCACGAAGATCACATCGGCCTCATCGAAGAGCTGGAGGTTGAAGTCGTCCATGCTCTTGGCCATGTCAACCAGCGTGTAGTCGTACAGGCGCCGGGCGATCGAAAGCAGGTTGCTCAGGGAGCCGGGATCACTGCGCTGCCGCTCCATGACGAGGTCGGCCGACTCCGGTGACGTGGGGGCCAGCAGCAGGTCGAGCCCGGAGTGATGGTGGACGACCAGCGTGCGCAGCAGGTCGGCGTCGAGGTCCGGCTCGCTCATGGCGTTGACGATCGACGCACTGTCGAGCGCCAGGTCCAGGAAGACGCGCAGGTCACCGAACTGCAGGTTCGCGTCGACGAGCGCCGCCTTGCGCTTGAGCTCGCGGACCAGCGCGATGCCCGTGTTGATGGCGATCGTCGTGGTGCCCACCCCGCCCTTGGCGCCGTAGAACAGTGCCAGGCGCCCGAGGGTCGCCGCTTCCTGGCCCGCCGGCGCGGCAACGGCGGCTCCGCTCCGGGCCAGGAGAGCCCGGATCCGGGCGATCAGCTCGAGCGGGTGGAACGGCTTGACGATGTCGTCGTCGGCACCGGCACGCAGACCCTTTACCCGCTCGCCGACATTGGCCTCGGAGGTCAGCATGATGATCGGGACCCGCTTGCCGGGCTTCTCTGCGCTCCGGATCTGCTGGGTGGCGGCGTACCCGTCGAGCTTGGGCAGCGCCACGTCCATCAGGATCAGGTCCGGCTCGGCCGAGCTCGCCATCTCGACACCGGTCTCCCCGTCGGAGGCGACGACCACCTCGAAGCCTTCCTGCTTCAGGGTGAAGACCAGGACGCGCTGGATGTTCAGATCGTCATCGACGACGAGGACCTTGGTGGCAGCCATCAAGTGGCCCCTGTTCGGTGTGGAATCCGCAAGAGTATAGATGGCGGCCGGACGGGGCCGACGGTGTCGCCTTACGCGGCTTCCGCCTCCACGCCGTCGAGATGCCGCGCCAGGAAGGCCAGCACCCGGCCCTCGTACTCGGCGCCTCCGACCCAGCGCGCCTCCGCGTGCCCGGCCCCCGGTACGACGTACAGCTCCTTCGGCTCCCCGGCGGCCGCGAAGAGTCGCAGCGCCTGGCTGTGGTCGATCAACTGGTCCTCCCGTGGCCCAATGACCAGCAGCCCGCGTGGGGCGAGGCGCCCGACGCGATCGATGGGCGCCAGCAGCCGGGTCCGCGCCCGGAGAGCAGCGCCGAGCACGACCAGCCGCGAGCCCAGCCAGGGCAGCGGGTAGTGAAGCTCCCGCATCCGGTTCCCGACCGGGTTGAAGAGGTCAGCGTACGGCGCGTCCGCGATCACGGCGGCAACCGGCAGGTCAGGTCCGGCCATGATGGCCACGGCGGCGCCCATGCTGATTCCCATCAGCGCCAGCGGTCCGAGTCCGCGTCCCTCGAGCAGGCGCACCGCCGCGGCCACGTCGTGGCGCTCCGCCGTCCCGAGGGTGATGTCCGCGTCCTCGCTGGCGCCGTGACCGCGGAAGTCGAACTGGAGGACGTGGTAGCGCTCGGCGAGCCAGGGCACGTAGCTCGCCAGCCACGGCAGGCGGTTCCACGAGAAGCCGTGGAGCAGGATCACGGCCGCGCGCGTGTCGCGCCGGGCCGTGATCAGCCATCCCGACAGGGTCACCCCGTCGTCAGTCGTGAAGCGGACCTCCTCGTGGGCGAGTCCCAGGTCGGCCGGCGTGGAGGGGTCCCCGGCGAGCGCCTCGAACGGCCGCCGGCCGGGTCTGACCACGCGTCGCGAGCCCTCGACAGCCAGGAAGCCGGCATAGCCCGCGACGAGCGCAGCCGTGAGACGTCCGGCGGCCGAGGCGAGCCAGCGGCGCGCGCCCCGGCCGGGGACGAGCCGATCAGCCTTTTCCGGTGCCACCATCTTCGCCGCGGGCGGCGCGCATGGCGCCGGCAACCGGCCGTGTCAGCTCCGCGAGCTCCATGGGGATGACCCACTTCGTGGACTCGCCAACTCCGAGCGTCTTGAGCGCATCGAGGTACTGCAGCGCCATGGTCTTCTCGTCGATGCCCTTGGCCGCGTTGAAGATCGTCTCCAGCGCGTTCGCGTACCCCTCCGCCTGCAGGATCTGGGACTGCCGGTTCCCCTCCGCGCGGAGGATTGCCGACTGCTTGTCGCCCTCGGCGACGTTGATCGTCGCCTGCCGCTGGCCCTCCGACTCGGTGATCACCGCGCGCCGGTTCCGCTCGGCGCTCATCTGGCGGTTCATCGCCTCCTGGATCTCGCGCGGCGGCACGATCTCCCGGATCTCGACGTTCGTGATCTTGACCCCCCAGCGGTGGGTCACCTCGTCGAGCTTCGTGCGCAGGATGGTGTTGATCTCCTCGCGCTTGGCGAGCACATCGTCGAGCGGGATGTCGCCGATCACGGCCCGGAGCGTGGTCGCCGCCAGCGCCTGTGAGGCTCCGGAGAAGTTCGTGACCGCGATCACGGACTCGGTGGGGTCGAAGACCTTCTCGTAGACGATGAAGTCGATGCTGATAGGCGCGTTGTCCTTGGTGATGCAGGTCTGCTGCGGGATCTCGAGGTAGAACTCGCGCAGGTCCACCTTCACGGCCTGCTGGATGAACGGGATCAGGAGCACCAGGCCCGGGCCGCGCGCACCCTGGAGGCGGCCGAAGAAGAAGACCACCAGTCGCTCGTACTCGCGGACGATGTGCACGGTCAGCGTGATCAGCCAGAGCACGACCAGCAGGCCGATGATCAGCAGGACTAGGCCGACGACGTTGTCACCCATGGGTCGGGTCCTCTCTCCCCTCTTCAGACGGTTGGCCGGAATCCGGTGCCGGTTCCACAATCAGCTCGAGCCCATCGACGCCGACCACCCGGACCGGCGTCCCCGGCCTGATCTCCTGGTCGGCGCTGCTGCGCGCCGACCACGTCTCGCCGCCAGCATAGGCGATCCCCCGGGGTGCCAGGAGGGTCTGGGCGGTCCCGGTGGCGCCAACCAGGCGCGCAATGGGCAGCGAGCCGACGGGTATCCGCCGCCGGGTCTGGATCAATCCACGGAGCAGAACGAAGAAGTAGTACAGCGTCACGGCCAGCACGGCCACGAGCAGGAACGGGTTCACCTCCACGACGAACTTCGCCTCGCCGGGCGTGACACCCGTGTACAGCGCGAAGGTGCCCAGCACGAAGCAGGCGATCCCGCCCAGCGCGAGGATCCCAAAGGTGCCCACGTGCAGCTCGAGGACGAACAGGCCGATGCCGACCAGGATCAGCGCGAGGCCGCCGATGTTGAGGGGCAGGCTGTTCGAGCCGATGAAGGCCAGGATGATGGCCACCGCCCCCAGCGTCCCCGAGACGATGTTCGGGTGGAAGAGCTCGGCCAGGATCCCGTAGAAGCCCACCGTGAACAGGATGAAGGCGATGTTCGGATCCGACAGCAGCTGGAGGAACTGCTGGGCGAAGTTCATGTTGATGTCGATGACCGGCAGGCCGGATAGCTTGGGGATCGGCTGCCCGTCATGGGTGTAGGGGTGCCCGTCTGCACGCTTCCCGGTATCGACCGCCGCCAGGAGATCCGCCTCGGTGGCGGCCAGAATGTCGACCACCGGCGGGGTCATGGCCACGGCCACCGACGATCCCACGCTCGCGGCGTTGCGCACCGCGCTCTCGGCCCAGTCAGCGTTGCGATCCTCCCGCAGAGCGAGCTCCCGGATGCTGGCGACCTGGTCATTCGTGACCTTGGTCGCCTCGGTCGACGGCAGGTTGTTCCCGCTCGAATCCACCACCGCGGCGGCACCGATCTGGGTCGACGGCGCCATGGCGGCGACGTCACCGGCGAGGACCACGAAGGTCGCTGCCGAGCCGGCTCGTCCGCCCGACGGGGTGACGTAGGTGATCACCGGGATGGGGCTGGCGAGAATCGCCTTCACCATCTCGTCCTTGCTCGTCAGATCACCACCCGGTGAGTCAACGTCGATCAGAACCGCCGCCGCGCCGCCATCGGCAGCGGCCTTGATCCCCTGCTGGATGTACGTAGCGGTGACCTGGTCGATGACGCCGGTCAGGCGCAGGCGAGCGACGTGGTCCCCCGCTCCGGCAGCCGGGGCGGCCAGGGACAGGAGGCCGATGAGGATGGCGACGAACGCCAGCGCTCGCCGCAGGACGACCATGATCCGAGTATACGCGGGCGGTTTCCGTGCGTCCGGAGGGCCATCAGGCCGATCCGGTGCTGCCGACCGGCCTGATCACGCGAGCCTCACTGCCCGCGGTTCACAACCCCGGCCACGGCCCCGCTGAGCCATTCCAGGGTCAGCTGTGACCACGTTTCGAGTCGGTCCCATGCAGCGCGGACCTCGTCGGCGTCCGCGAAGCGGCCGGAGAGCTTGTCACGCTCGCGTACCTCCACCGTGCCCCGCGCCTCGACGGTGAAGACAACACCCAGGTGGACCGCTCCCACCGCGTTGGTGTCGTCGTTGAGGAACCCGGCCAGCTCGAAGGTCGGCTCGAACGCGGCGTCCAGCTCCTCCTCCCATTCACGCCGCAGGCCGTCCATGAGCGGATCGGCGCCGCCGTCGACCGGGTTGAGGTGCCCGCCCACGCCGATGGTGGCCTTCAGATGGAGGCGCGGGTCGCCGCCGGCCCGTGTGCGCTCCATGAGGAAGATCCTGCCGCGGTCGCGAACGACCACGTACGGGATCAGCTGCTTGAAGGACGGGTCCTCCTCCGCCTCGGGCCGCGGCAGGTAGCGGGCATGGGCCGCGACCGCCTCGTGCAGGCGCGCGAGCGCATCGGCATCGACAACTCGAAGACCGCGGAACGCGCATCCGCCGGGGACCGTGTCACGCGGCAGAACCAGGACCAGCTCGGGCTGATCGGCGGGATGGTGTGCGGCGGCCACGACCCGGAGTGTAGGCGCTGCGCGGAGCAGCGTCGCTCGATCGTGCTGCTGGCCACGTGGTGCACCCGGGCACCACGAGCTGGCTGTCGCAAGGTCACCCGCAAGGTGAGGGCGGTACGTTCGGGTTCGCACCGATCCCCACCACACCCCACCAACATCGGCGCATCCGTGCCAGTAAGCAACAAAATCGGCGCCCGGACCGTGGAATCCGGGACCTGCCCGGTACTACGGTACTGGCCCGGCGCCACTTCGGCTGACCCGCTGCCAGACGGCCGACGCGCGTTCCAGGGGGAAGGACTGGACATTGCGACATCGGTCGAGTTTCCGCCCATTGAACGTCGAGCGGACTGCCCGAGGGGCGGTCCGTGCGCTGCGCGTTCCCACCTCCCGGCGCGGACAGTCCATGGTCGAGTTCGCCCTCGTCCTGCCGATACTGCTGGTGCTCCTGCTCGGCGTTGCCGACTTCGGCCGCGTCTTCGCCGCCGGGATCAGCATGGAGGCGGCGACCCGCAACGGCGCGGAGGCGGCCGCACAGGAGTACGTGCAGGTCGCTCGCAACAAGGGCTCGCTGCAGCCCGCCGACTACGAACACATCCACGAGGTGGCGCTGTGGTCGGTCTGCCACGAAGCCTCCCTGCTCCCCAGCTTCGTGGCGGTCGCGGGAGCGCCTGACGCTCCGCCCGCCCCGGATGGGA
>CAYVLM010000092.1:0-7395 GCA_964452225.1 uncultured Steroidobacteraceae bacterium
GGGGTGTGGGCCGGCTACTGGGTCAAGAAGACCAGCAGCCTCTACCTGGCGGGCTAGGCGGTCGGAGCGCCGCCCTCTTCCTGACCGGGCATCCCCGACATCCGCGCGGCGCGCACCTCGGCCCAGGTCCGCGCCATGCCCTCCCGGTGACGGACGGCGTCGAAGCGCGCCGCAGTCGCGGCGACCTGCCCCGGGTCGTAGTCGGGCACCGCGGCCAGCGCCGCGGGTAGGTCGTCCTGGCGATCCACGAGCGTCCCGTTCACGCCGTCGGACACGACCTCGCGCAGACCTCCCACGGCGCGGGCCACGACCCAGCGACCCGACGCGATCGCCTCGGCCGCCACGAGCCCGAATGGCTCCTCGAGCGACGGCACCAGCAGGACGTCGTGCGCGGCGATCAGGGCCGGCACCTTCTCGGGCGGCAGCTCGCGGATGCCGGGTCCTGCGAGGGTGTCGGCCAGCTGCCGCGCGATCTCCACGCCCTTGTGCGGGACTTCCCCGCCGAGGTACAGCACCCGTCGCTCGGCCGGCCGTGGCGTGGGGTGGAATCGCTCCAGGTCGACGCCGGGCGGCACCACCCTGGCATTCGCGCCGAGGCGCCGGAGGTCCTCGGCCGACGACGCCGAGTTGGTGACCACGGCGTCGGCACCCGACACCACGCGGCGCGCGAGCCAGGCCAGGAACCGGTTCCCGGACGTCATCTCGCGGACATCTCCGCCGTGCGCGTAGATGACCAGCGGAAGCCGTCGCAGCCGCGCAGCCAGCAGGGCGAGCGGCCCGGAGGGAAGGATGAAGTGCCCCTCGACGCCGTCGAACCGGCCGCGGACGGCAAGGACCTGCCAAATCATGGGCAGATACCGTCGCCAGCCGGGCACGTCGTAGCGAGCCGGGGCGATCACCTCGGCCTCGAGCGCCGGGTCGGCCAGGCGGTCGCGAACGAAGGAGCCGGCGGCGGGCCGGTCGGCGGTGGGGTATCGGGCGGTGACGACCAGGAGGCGCATCGCCCGGACCTTAGCAGGCCTGTCGACCGCTGCAGCCGGTAGAATGCGGCGCCATGTCCTCAATCTCCGTCAGCCGCCGCCCGGACGGGCGTGCACCCAACCAGCTTCGCCCGGTCAAGATCGTGCCGGATTACCTCAAGTTCGCCGAGGGATCGGTCCTGATCCGGGTGGGCGACACCCGGGTCATCTGCGCGGCCACCATCGAGGACCGCGTGCCACCCTTCCTGCGTGGCAAGGGAACCGGGTGGATCACCGCCGAGTACAGCATGCTGCCGCGCGCGGGGACCGAGCGCAGCCAGCGCGAAGCCAGCGCGGGGCGCATCGGGGGACGCACCCACGAGATCCAGCGCCTCATCGGCCGATCGCTCCGAACGGTGGCCGACCTGTCGCGCCTTGGCGAGCGGACGATCACCCTGGACTGCGACGTCATCCAGGCCGATGGCGGCACCCGCACCGCCTCGATCACCGGCGCCTACGTGGCCCTCGCGCGGGCCATGAACCGCTACGGGATGGGTCATCTCCTGGAGGGTCAGGTGGCGGCGGTCAGCATCGGCATCGTGGGAGGCCAGATGCTGCTCGACCTCAACTACGCGGAGGATTCCACCGCCGATGTCGACATGAACGTGGTGATGATGGACAACGACCGGTTCGTTGAGCTCCAGGGCACCGGCGAGCAGAAGGCGTTCAGCCGCGAGCAGATGAACCAGATGGTCGACCTGGCGGCGGCCGGCATCCGGCAGCTCTTCGAGCTGCAGCGCCAGGCGGTCGAGGCCCCGGCCGCGGAGTGACCGACCTCCTGGTTGCCACCAACAACCCGGGAAAGCTCGCCGAGTTCCGGATCATGCTCGCCGGGCTTGCCGCACGGGTCGTCGGGCCTGCCGAGATCGGCATCCGGCTCGAGGTGGCGGAGCCGCACCACACCTACGCCGAGAACGCCGCGGACAAGGCGGCCGCCTTCTGCCGCGCATCGGGGCTCGTGACCCTTGCCGACGACTCCGGCATCGAGGTCGCGGCGCTCGGCTGGGGCCCTGGCCCCCGCTCCGCCCGCTACGGCGGGTCTCGCGTCGCGGACCGGGCGGGCTACCTCCTCGCGCGGCTGGACGGCGCGACCGACCGGCGGGCCCGCATGGTCTGCTGGCTGGCGCTGGCATCACCCGGGTCCCCCGAGCCCGAGGTGGAGCTCTTCTCCGGCGTCATGGAGGGCAGCGTGGTCAGCGCCCCGCGGGGCGACGGCGGCTTCGGCTACGACCCGATCTTCCTCCTGCCCTCGGGCGTCACCACAGCCCAGCTGCCGCCGAGCGAGAAGAACGCGGTCTCGCACCGCGGGCGCGCGGTTGCCGCGGCGCTGCCCCGCGTCCGCGCGCTCCTGGAGGAATCCGGCCGCACCGTCGCCGGGGGGTAGAATCTCGACCGACCCTGGCAGGAGATCGCATGAGCGACCAATCGTCCGTGCGCATCCACCCGACCGCGGACGTCTCGCCACAGGCGGAGATTGGCTCCGGCACCAGCATCTGGAACCAGGCCCAGGTGCGCGAGCGCGCGCGCATCGGGCCTGGGTGCATCATCGGCAAGAACGTGTACGTCGACTTCGACGTGGTCATCGGCGCCAACGTCAAGATCCAGAACAACGTGAGCGTCTACCACGGCGTGACGATCGAGGATGGCGTCTTCATTGGTCCGCACGCCTGCTTCACCAATGACCGCATCCCGCGGGCGATCAACCCGGACGGGACCCTGAAACGTGACGACGACTGGGAGGTGGGGCCGATCCTGGTGCGCCGCGGAGCGGCCATCGGCGCCAACAGCACCGTCCTGCCCGGTGTCACCGTGGGGCGCTGGGCGATGGTCGGCTCCGGCAGCGTGGTGACCCGCGACGTGAACGACTTCGAGCTCGTCGTCGGAAACCCGGCCCGCCGGCTGGGAAGCGTCTGCCCCTGCGGCGAGCCGCTGCGCGACCGGGACGACGGCAGCGCCTACCACGGGGACTGCCCGCGCTGCGGCCGTCCCTTCCCGCCGCCGGGGGCTCCGTAGCCGATGCGCGTGCTCACCGTCGTCGGCGCCCGGCCGCAGTTCGTCAAGGCGGCACCGGTCAGCCGCGCCCTGCGCCGGGCCCACACGGAGATCCTGGTGCACACCGGGCAGCACTACGACGACGCCATGAGCGCCGCGTTCTTCCGAGAGCTGGAGATCCCCGAGCCGGACGTGAACCTGGGTGTCGGCTCGGCGTCCCATGCGGTGCAGACCGCGGAGATGATGCGGCGCCTCGAGCCGGTGATCGCCGAGCATGCTCCGGACGGGGTGATCGTCTACGGGGACACCAATTCGACCCTGGCAGCGGCCGTGGTCGCCGCCAAGCTGCCCCCCGCGACCGGGGCAACACCCTGGCTGGCGCACGTCGAGGCCGGGTTGCGCTCGGCAAACCGTTCCATGCCCGAGGAGCGAAACCGGGTGGTGGCCGATCACCTCGCCGATCTGCTGCTGGCACCGACCGCCGCGGCAATGGAGAACCTGCACCAGGAGGGCCTGGCGCGTCGTGCCGCCCTGGTCGGCGACGTGATGGTCGATGCCCACGCCTGGGCCATCGAACGCGCCGCCGACGCGCTCCCGCAGGTCGCGGCCGAGCATCCCGGCTACCTCCTCGTGACCCTGCACCGTGCGGAGAACGTTGACGACCCCGGGCGGCTCGCCGCCCTCGTCGGGGCGCTCGCCCTTGACCGTACCGTGATCTTTCCCGTCCATCCCCGCACCCGCGCCGCGCTCGAGCGCGGCGCCATCGTGCTTCCCGACAACGTCGTCGCCATCGAGCCGGTCGGCTACCTGGCCATGGTTGCCCTGGAGACCGGGGCGGCCGCCATTGCCACCGACTCGGGCGGCGTCCAGAAGGAGGCGTATCTCTCCGGCGTCCCGTGCGTCACCCTGCGCAACGAGACCGAGTGGGTGGAGACCGTCGAGGCCGGCTGGAACCGGCTGGTCGGCGGTGATCCGTCGGGGCTCGGCCGCGCCCTGGGCGACCACGGCTTCATGGACCGGACCAGACCCCATCCCGAGCTCCACGGCGACGGACGCAGCGCAGGCCGGATCGTCTCCGCCCTGGAGGAGCTCGACAAGCAGTGGCAGGCGTCGCGGCCTCGCGTCGCGTTCCGTCAGCCGGTGGAGGCAACCTGAGTGATCCCGATCGCGCGCCCGCAGATGGGCGAGGAAGAGAAGCAGCTGGTCTGGAGCGCGCTCGAGTCGGGCGCGCTGGCGCAGGGGGCCCGGGTGCGGGAGCTGGAGGAGCGGTTCGCGGCGTTCATCGGCGTACCGCACGCGGTCGCGACCAGCTCCGGCACAACGGCGCTGCACGTGGCGCTGATGGCGCACGGCATCGGCCCCGGCGACGAGGTGGTGACGGTCCCGTTCACCTTCATCGCGAGCACCAACGCCATCCTCTACACCGGTGCCCGGCCCGTGTTCGTGGACGTCGAGCCGGACACGTTCAACATCGACCCGCGGCTCATCGAGGCGGCGATCTCGCCGCGGACCAGGGCCATCATGCCGGTCAGCCTCTACGGTCAGCCGGCCGACATGGACGCCGTCACGGCCATTGCCGAGCGGCACGGGCTGGCGGTCATCGAGGATGCCTGCCAGAGCCATGGCGCGGCCATCGGCGAGCGGCGGTGCGGCACGTGGGGAACCGGGATCTTCAGCTTCTACCCGACCAAGAACATGACCACCGGCGAAGGCGGGATGCTGACCACCGGTGATCCTGCGCTCGCCGAGCGCGCCCGCCTGCTCCGCGATCACGGGATGAAGGTCCGCTACCACCACGACCTGCTCGGCTGGAACTTCCGCATGAGCGACATCCATGCCAGCATCGGGCTTGGCCAGCTGCCGAAGCTGCCGGCGAACAACGCCCGGCGACGGGAGGTGGCGGGCCGCTACGATCGCGCCCTGCGCGGGGTGGTCAGGCCCGTGGTGCGTCCGGGGGTTACCCACGTGTTCCACCAGTACACGATCCGCGTGCATCGGCGCGACGAGTTCGTGGAGCGGCTGCGTGAGCGCGGGGTGGGCACCGGCGTCTACTACCCGATCCCGGTCCATCGCCAGACGCCGTACGTCGAGCTGGGGTACGGTGACCAGTCCTTCCCGGTCAGCGAGCGGCTGGCCGAGCAGGTCGTCAGCATCCCGGTCCACCCGGCGCTGAGCGACGCCGATGTCGAGGCCGTCATCGCCGCGGTGAACGAGACCGCCGCCGAGCTCGGTCCAATCGCCGCGGAGGCGGCGCTGCCGGCGTGACGCGCATCGACACCTCCGCGAGGGATCCGCTGCGCGCAGCGGTGGTGGGCCTGGGCATGATGGGCCGTAACCACGTGCGGGTCTACGACGAGGTGCTGCGGGACGTCGAGCTCGTGGCCGTCGCGGATCCCGACTCCGAGGCGCTGCGCCGTTCGACGACGGGCCGCACCGCCCGCGGGTACCCCGACCCCGCGCGGATGTTCGCCGAGGAGCGCCTCGACCTGGTCAGCATCGTGGCGCCCACCTCGCTCCACCGCCAGGTCACGCTCGATGCGTTCGCCGCGGGCGCCAACGTCCTTGTCGAGAAGCCGATCGCCGGTGACCGGGCCGATGCCGAGGCGATGATCGCAGCCGCCAGGCAGGCCGGCCGGCTCCTCACCGTGGGGCACATCGAGCGTTTCAACCCGGCCATCCGCGAGCTGCGGCGGCGCCTGGCGGCCGGGGAGCTTGGCCGCATCTTCCAGGTCAAGGCTACGCGGCTCGGGCCGTTTCCGGCCCGGATCCGCGACGTCGGCGTGGTCGTGGACCTGGCGCCCCACGACCTCGACGTCATGCGCTTCCTGCTCGGCAGCGAGCCGGTCCGCCTGTACGCGGAGACCGAGCGGCGGATCCATACCGACCACGAGGACCTGTTCAATGGAGTCCTGAAGTTCGCGAACGGGGTCATCGGCGTGCTCGACATCAACTGGCTGACGCCGACCAAGCGGCGCTCGCTGACCGTCACCGGCGAACGCGGCATGTACGTCGCCGACTACATCAACCAGGACCTCATCTACTACGCCAACCCGGACGCCTCGCAGACGTGGGAGCATCCGGGCCCGGCGGAGGGCGACCAGATGACCACGTCGGTCTCCGAGGGCGAGATGACCCGCCGCGCGGTCAGGCGCCAGGAGCCGCTGGCGGTTGAGCTTGCCGAGTTCGCGCAGGCGGTCCGCCGGGGCGGCCCGCCGCCGGTCGACCCGCACGACGCGATGATTGCCATGCTCCTGGCCCGGAAGATGGTCGAGGCAGCGCAGAGCGGCACCGTTGTCGCCGGCGACGAGCTGGCGGAGGTGCTCGCGTGAGGGTCGCCGTCGTTGGCCTGGGCCACATCGGGCTGCCGCTGGCGGTGCAGTACGCGCGGCGGGGCCACGAGGTGGTCGGCGCCGACATCGAGCCCCGCATCGTCGAGGCGATCGGCGCCGGTCGCTCCCCCCACCTCGACGAGCAGGGGCTGATCGATGGCGTCCCCGAGCTTGTGGCCGCGGGGCGCCTGCGGGCCACGACGGACACCACCGCGGCGGTCCGCGGCGCGGAGGCGGTGGTGGTCATCGTCCCCGTCGTGGTGGACGAGGCGCGCCAGGTCGATTTCGCAGCCATCGATGCGGCCACGGAGGCGATCGCGCGCGGCCTGCAGGCGGGAACCCTGGTCCTCTACGAGACGACCCTGCCGGTGGGGACCACCCGTGACCGGTTCGGACCGATGCTGGCAGCGGGCTCCGGTCTCACCCTCGATCACGACTTCTTCCTTGCCTTCTCGCCGGAACGGGTGCTCGTGGGCCGGGTGCTGCTCGACCTGCAGCGCTATCCGAAGATCGTGGGTGGCACC
The DNA here is from genome assembly GCA_964452225.1 of uncultured Steroidobacteraceae bacterium. Classification (GTDB taxonomy): domain Bacteria; phylum Chloroflexota; class Limnocylindria; order QHBO01; family QHBO01; genus CAVXEH01. Next base: position 6,865 of record CAYVLM010000092.1, read on the forward strand.
AGCCCGGCCGGGACGGAGCGGGCGGTCGCCTTCTACCGCGCCGCCCTGGACGAGGGAACCGAGGTCCGCGCGGTGGCGAACGCGGAGACCGCCGAGATGACCAAGCTGGCGGAGACGACGTACCGGGACGTGAACATCGCGCTGGCCAACGAGTACGCGCGGTACGCCTCGCGGCACGGCATCGACGTCCTCGAGGTGATCGCGGCCGCCAACAGCCAGCCGTACAGCCACATCCACCTGCCGGGGGTCGGCGTCGGCGGCCACTGCATCCCGGTCTACCCGCACTTCCTCTTCAACGCCGATCCCGACCTCCGGATCCCGCCCGTCGCGCGCCAGGTGAACGAGGGGATGGCGAGCTTCGCGGTCCGCCTCCTCACCGAACGAATCGGGGATCTTCGAGGGGTCGGCGTCTTGGTCCTCGGCATCGCCTACCGGGCCGACGTCCACGAGGACGCCTTCAGCAGCGCCTTCGGGCTGCGCGACGCCCTGCTCGCGGCCGGGGCGAAGGTCTATGGCCATGACCCGTACTTC
>CAYVLM010000093.1:0-7395 GCA_964452225.1 uncultured Steroidobacteraceae bacterium
AACCAGGTCGCCGGAGCCGCGGTGATGGGGCTCGGCGGGGCCCTCTTCGAGGCGGTCCACTTCGAGGATGGGATGGTCACCAATGCGACCCAGGCCGCGTACCGGGTCCCGCGCTTCAGCGACGTGTCGCCCATCACCGTCATCCTGCTCGACCGGCCGGATCTGCCGTCAGCGGGCGCCGGTGAGACGCCGCTGATCGCCCTGGCGCCGGCGATCGCCAACGCGATCTTCGCGGCGACCGGCCTGCGGCTTCGCTCCCTGCCGCTCGTGCCGGACGGAATGCTCGACCGACCGAGGGCGATGTCCGTTCCCTAGCGCAGGAGGTCCCCGATCGGGAAGGCTGTCACCTGCGTCACGCTCCATCCGTTGTCCATGCCGAAGAAGTACATCCAGCCACCGCTGGCACCAACGCTCCACGACGTCGTGTCGAGCGGATGCAGCGCGCCATCCTCGGTCCACAGATAGGGCACGTAGCCGCCGCCGGTATCACAGCGGAGCACAACCGTCTCGGACGGGTAGTCGCCGATGTTGCAGGGCAGATCCGGAGGTGACAGGCGCTCCGGGGTCCCGCCGTTGACCGGAATGCGCCAGACGGGCGAGGGCGCGTCGCCCTCGTTGTACTCAGCCTGGTAGACGATCTGCGCGCCGACCAGGCTGACGTGGACCCAGTCGGGGCGGGCGCCCGCATCCGGGACCTCGACCGCGTGGCGCGCAGGGGACTCCGTCGTCGAGACGAACAACTGCCAGGAGCCGTTCGGCGCAGCCGAGACGTCCGGCTGCTCGGCCCAGACAACGGCGCCGGCACTCAGCCACATGGCATCGACCGGGTCGTCGGTCATCACGGTTCGGATCGCGGTCCCGTCCGACAGCCTCTGGAGGACGATCCGCGAGGCCCAGCGGTCTGCCCTGGAGGGTGCCTCGACGGCGTAGGCAACCACCCCGCCGTCAATCGCCACCGACGGCGCCATGGTGAAGGGGCAGCCTTCCGGCCCCCCGTCGAAGACCCGCCGTGCGACGCCGGTCGCGATGGTCTCGAACGAGCCGGACGGGACGCCGTCCGGGCCAAGCGTCGCGGCCAGCAGCCTCCAGGCCAGCGGTCGGCTGGCCGCGGAGGGACAATCCTCCTGCTCCCAGTCGATCGGCTCGCTCGGCGTGCTCACCATCACGGCCAGGTACGTGCCGTCGCTTTCCGCCCAGTCAATGTCCTCGCCCGCGGCCACCGGCAGGCCGATGGCGACGCTGCTCCCGTACCGCACATCGGTGACGCGGAGGTCTTCGAACGTGCCGTCGGAGGGGTATGCCGTGTAGAACAGCGGACCCCGGGCCGTCACCAGCGCCCCGGCGAGCGACGCCACCACGGCTGACGATGGAGTTGGCAGGACCGCCTCGCCAACCTCCAGCGGCTGCTGGCTCGGCGGCGTCAGGGTGGGTGGGGGCGACGCGAGCGCGGCGTCCAGCGTCGCCATCACGAGCTCCATGCCGTTCGGCACCAGGGTGCGGCCGTAGATCAGTCGCGTCCCGTCCGGTGAGGCAAGGCCCCCACGGCCGACCCTGGGGCCCGGGATCAGGAGGAGCGGCGGGGAATCGCCAGCCACCATGCTCGCGGCGTCCGGCCCGTCGCCCTGGCCGAGCGCCAGCCCTGTGCCCACGGCGGCGATGGTCGTGATGCCGGTGGTCCTCTCCGGCTGCCAGCGCAGCGCCACCGGCATGTCCCCGGGCCGCCATCGAAGGATCGCGCCGGATGCCTCGATGCCGACCAGGCTGTCGGCGGCCCACACCGCGCGGGCCCAGCGGCCGAGCGACGAGTACTGGACCGATCCATCGGCAAGGCTGACGAGCGCCAGGTCCGTCGCATAGGCGTTGTCCGGGCCGGGCACGCAGGCGACCAGCATCGTGGCGGCGGCATTGAAAGATGCGCGGCAGTCGCTGTTCACATCGGCCCCGATGGACCGATCCTCCAGGGTCACGGCATCGAGGAGGTGCAGCGGTCCTCCGTACTGACCCGACCCGTAGGCGTGGGCAGGGTTGACAAAGGCGAGGGTCCGGCCGTCGGGCGCCCAGGCCAGGGGGACGCCGGGAATCGGATCGGTGAGGGCCCCGGCGCGGAACATGACGAAGGATGGCGACTGGGCCACATCTCCCCAATCGTCCCACTCCCCCAGCGTCATGGCCACGGCGCCCGCGTTGCCCACGATGGAATCGACCCCGGGCCTGTCGACGAGCAGGTCGGGCCCTGCCTCGATCGAGCGCGCGAGGAGCGTCTGGATCGGGAACCAGTCGTCTGCCCGTTTCACGACGATGAGCTGACTGCTCCCCAGCCAGGCGGCATCGGTGCCCGGGAAGCTGCGCACCTGGTGGCCGTCGCGGTCGAAGACCGTAACCTGGTCGCGGTTGGTGTCCAGGACGGCGACGTGCTGCCCATCGGGGGCCCAGCCCAGCACGAGGTAGTCAGATCCGGGCGCATCCGCGATCACGCGCTCCGACCATCCATCGAGCGGCACCAGGCTGCCCGGCAAGGGGGTCGGGCTGGCATTGGGGGTGCCCCCGGCCGGCAGGAGTGCCGTGATGCCGACCACCCCCAGGAAGAGGACACCGACCGCTCCACCACCCAGGACCATCCGGCGTGACGGTCGGGGCAAGCGGCGGTGTTCGCGTCGCCGTGCCAGCACCCGACGGGCCGTCGCCAGCGCCTCTTCGCGTCCGACGGCCCGGTCCCAGAGCCGGACCAGCCGGTCGCCCAGGCGCCGATCGAGCTCCACCTCGGTCAGGTCGGCATCGGGCCGGTACGGATCGACGACGCCGAGACGGGCGACGAGCCGCTCCCGGAGCGTGGCCACCTCGGCCCGCACTTCTGCGCCGGATCGGTCCAGATGGGCAGCGATCTCCTCGCTGGTTCGACCCGCGCCATGATGGAGGGCCAGCAGCAGGCGATCCCCGGTCGAGAGCTCGGACAGCGCGCTGGCCAGGCGCTCGTCACCGCCGGGCTGGGTCGGGGCGGGGGCCGCGGGTCGCAGCCATGTGCGCAGGCGAGCCACCGGCCCTGGCCGCAGCCGGCGCAGGGTCTCGGCCGAAACCGTGTGCAGCAGGATCGCCCGGGCTGCCGAAGGTCGTCCGAGCGCGTCGAGCTTCCCTGACACGCGCGCCCAGGTGGCATCGGCCGCCTCGCGGGCCAACGGCCCGGATCCGGACAGCCCCACGGCCACCCGGAGCAGGTCGGCCTGGTGCGTCTGGACCAGGCTGGCCAGGGTCTCCAGCGCAGGATCGTGGCCGATCACCACTCCCTCCTCGCTGCCGCCTGGGCGCGGTTGCGTGGGACCGATTGTCCACCCGTGCGTCGATGCCACAAGGGCCACCGGTCGGGAATCGGCGGGGCCTCCCGCCTGGGTGTCAGTCCAGCGGCTTGAGGTAGCGAACCGCGAACTCCCCGTATCCCAGCTGCTCGTAGAGGCGTCGGGCACCGACGTTGGCGCTGACCACGGTGAGCCGCACGTCAACGGCGCCCTGCGAGCGGGCGTGCTCCTCGGCGGCCGCCATCAGCAGCCGCGCCACACCTCGCCGGCGCCAGTCGCGGGTCACCACCAGGCGCCGGACCTCCGCCACCGCTCCGAAGGGACGCACGCCCATGTCGACGCGGACGGTGCCGACCAGGAGCCCGCCCGCGGTCGCCACCAGGAGGAGGCTCTGGGCTGCGGCCAGGACCGCGCGCGCCTCAGCGACCCAGGCCTCGTTGCCGATCCGATGCGGCGCGCGATCGCCCCACTCATCCGCGTGGAGCTCCGCGTACAGCGCGCCGATCTGCTCGGCATCCTCGTCGGTGGCCGGCCGAATCGCGACCCCGGGCACGCTCGTCATGGCGAGCATTCTCGCCGGTTTGCGCCATCATTGGCTCGTGACCCGGACCGATGGTGCCGCCCTACCCGAACCGCTCATCGCCGCGCTGCGCGCGGCCGTCGGCCCGTCGCACGTCCTCCTCGACCATGACCTGCGGGCGACCTACGAGACGGACTGGTCCCGGCGCTTCCACGGCGTCGCGGCGGCGGTCGTCCGTCCCGGATCGGTCGACGAGGTGACGGCGGTGCTGCGCGGCTGCGCCGATGCCGGGGTCGCGGTCGTGCCCCAGGGCGGCAACACCGGGCTCGTCGGCGGCAGCGTCCCCCGGTCCGCGGCTCCCCGCGACGCCCGCGGCTCGCCGCGGCCGCAGGTGGTCCTGTCCACCCTCCGCCTGCGCGAGATGGGAGACGTCGACCAGGTCGCCGGGGAGGTCACCGTCGGGGCCGGCGTCACGCTCGGCACGCTCCAGGAGCACGTCCGTGGCGCCGGCTGGGAGGTGGGGATCGACATGGGCTCGCGCGACTCGGCGACGGTGGGCGGGATGGTGGCCACCAACGCCGGGGGCGTGAACGTCGTGCGCCACGGAACCATGCGCCAGCAGATCGTGGGGATCGAGGCGGCGCTCGCCTCGGGCGCGGTCGTCCGCCGCCTACCCGGGCTGATCAAGGACAACACCGGCTACGCGCTCGCCTCCCTCCTCGCCGGCTCGGAGGGCACCCTGGCGGTGGTGACGCGGGTCCGGCTGCGCCTCGTCCCGCCCCTGCCGCGACGCGCGGTCGCGGTGCTCGCCGTCGACGACGCGGGACAGGCGGCCGCCTTCGCTGCCCGGCTGCGGCGCGGGCTGGCGAGCCTCACCGCCGCGGAGCTTTTCGACGACGACGGGATGCGCCTGGTCATGGCCCACACCCGCGGCGAGGCGCCCTTCCGGGATCGCCACCCGCGCTACCTGCTGATCGAGTGCGGCGCCGCGACCGATCCGACCGAGGAGCTCGTCTCGGCGATCGCCGGCCTCGACTCCCGGGACGCGGTGGTGGCCAGCGACGAGGGCGGGCGCCATCGGCTCTGGAACCTGCGGGAAGGGCACACCGAGTCGATCAACGCGGCCGGGGTGCCGCACAAGCTGGACGTGTCGGTGCCGATCGGGCGCATCGGCGAGTACGACGTCGCCGTGCGCGAGGCGATCCGCCGGGTCGCGCCCGCCGCGCGCACCTTCATCTACGGGCACGTGGGCGACGGCAACCTCCACGTCAACGTGCTGGGGCCGGACCCCGACGACGAGGCGGTGGACGACGCGATCCTGGCGCTGGCCATCGAGTTCGGCGGGGCGGTGAGCGCGGAGCACGGGATCGGCGTGGCGAAGGTGCGCTGGCTCGCGGCCGACCGGGGCGAGGCGGACGTGGCGACCATGCGCGCCATCAAGCGCGCCCTCGACCCGGGCAACGTCCTCAACCCCGGCGTGCTCTTCAGCGCTTGAGCACGGCCCCACGCCGCCGCCACTCGCGATCGAGCATGGCGAAGACGAGCTCATCGGTCCATTCGCCCCGGTAGATCTCGTTCTCCACGTGGTGTGCCTCGCGGCGCATCCCGAGCCGCTCCATGAGCCTCGCGGACGGCGCGTTGCGCGCGTCGCAGCGGCCCACGATGCGGTGGAAGGCGGCCACCTCGAAGCCGATGCGGAGGAGCTCGGTGGCAGCCTCGCCGGCATAGCCGTGGCCATGGTGGTCGGGGTGGAGCACGAAGCCGATCTCGCCGGTGCTGTGCTCGCGGCTCGTGCGCCAGAGGCTGACGTCGCCGATCAGCGCGCCGGACCCGGGCAGCGTCATCGCCAGGCGCAGCGCATCGTCGTCGTCTCCGATGGCGGTCATCCGGCTGATCCGCTCGAGCACGGCGCGCGAGTCGTCGAGGGACTCAGGCCGGAACGGGATGTAGCGCCAGACATCCTCGCGCGAGTAGAGCGCGTGGAAGGCCGGCAGGTCCTCGGCGCTGAAGGGGCGCAGGACCAGGCGAGCCGTCGCGATGGGGAGCGAGAGCGGCGCCGGCATTGGCCGTATCGTATCGGGCCCGCTGCCAGGATCGCGCGCTGCTAGGATCGGTGCGTGAGCGAGATCCGCGAGGTGCTGGCCGCGGTCTCCGACCTGGCCTCGCGCAACCGGCCGATGGCGCTGGCCACCATCGTGGCGACCCGGGGCTCCACCTATCGGCGCGCCGGCGCGCGCCTGCTGGTGCCCGCGGACGGCGATCCGGTCGGCAACCTGTCGGGCGGCTGCCTGGAGGACGACGTGGCCCGCGCCGGGCGCGAGGTGATGGCCTCGGGGACGACGCGCCTCCTGACCTTCGACATGACCGCGGACGGCGACGAGGTGTGGGGCTACGGCCTTGGCTGCAACGGGGCCATCGACGTCTTCGTGGAGCCCGCGGCAATGGCCGTCGAGACGGCAGCGACCTTCCGGGCCGCCATCGAGGCCAATCGGACCGCCGCGCTGGCGACGGTCGTCGAGTCGCCTTCCCCGCGGCTGGCGTCCCCGGGGGCGCGGATGCTGGTGGCGGCCGATGGCGAGACCTCGGGCGGCATCTCGCCGGAGCTCGACGCTGCCGCTCGCACGGCCGCACATGACGCCATCGCCGCCCGCCGCTCGCAGGTGACGGAGCTGCCCCTGCCCACCGGTGGGGTCGCCCGCCTCTTCGTCGAGGTGGCGATCCCTCCCCTGCGCCTGGTGGTGTGCGGCGCCGGGCACGACGCGATCCCCCTGGTCCGCCAGGCGGCCGCGCTCGGCTGGCGGGTGGTGGTGGCCGACATCCGTCGGGCATTCCTCAACCACGAGCGGTTCGCGGAGGCGACCGGCTTCGTGGACGCCGCCCCGCTGGAGGCGGCGGCAGCCATCGGTCCCGACGATCGCACCGCGACGGTGCTCATGAGCCACAACTACCTGCGCGACGGCGAGTACCTGCGCTCGTTCGCCGGTGCCGGGATCGCGCGGCTCGCCTACCTGGGCATCCTGGGCCCGCGCGGACGGACGGCGAAGCTGATGGCGGAGCTGGCGGGCGAGGGCATCGGCCTGACCGATGACGACCGCTCACGAATCCACGCACCGGCCGGCCTGGACCTGGGAGCGGAGGAGCCGGAGGAGGTGGCCGCCTCGATCGTCGGGGAGATCCTGGCCGTGGAGCGTGGCCACGCCGGGCGGCCGCTCCGCGATACGAGCGGGCCCATCCACGGGAGGGGCGACGGGCCCGCGCCCGCCGGCTGATGGCCCGGCCTGGCCTGCCGTCAACTACCCGCCGATGTAGCTCATCTCCACCTTGGGGAGGCCCACGGTCGCGGCGGAGCGGCGCTCGGAGTAGTTGTCGTCGCGGACCCTCCACAGCCGTGCAAGGCGCTCGGTGACCTCGTCGTCGGTGACCCCGTCGCGGAGAAGCGCCCGCAGGTCATGGCCAACGACCGCGAAGAGGCAGGTGAAGAGCTTGCCGTCGGCGGAGATCCGGGCTCGCACGCAGTCGCCGCAGAAGGGCTGGCTGACCGACGCGATGAGGCCGATCTCGCCGCCGCCATCGGCGTATCGGTAG
>CAYVLM010000094.1:0-2239 GCA_964452225.1 uncultured Steroidobacteraceae bacterium
CCCGGCGATTGCGAGGATCGTGTATCCGTCCGCGTCGGCGAGCGCCAGCGCGCAGGCGTATGCCCTGTCGCTCATCAACGCGGCCCGGCGCGCGTACGGCTTCGCGCCGCTGCGCCTCGACGCGGCCCTCGGTGCCGTCGCCGCGGCGCACGCCCAGGACGAGGTCCGGTACGGCTACTTCAGCCACACGGGGCGGGACGGATCCACCCCCGAGGATCGCATGCGGGCAGCCGGCATCTCCTTCGCCTACTCGGGGGAGAACGAATGCCTCGACTACGGCGGCCTCACCAAGGTCATCAACTGGTGCCATTCGGTGATGATGGCCGAGCCATACCCCGGATACTGGAACCACATCGCGAACATCCTCAACCCGAACTTCAAGCGCGTGGGAATCGGGTACGCACGGGCGAGCGACGGCAAGGTGATCATGGTCTGGGATTTCGCCGGATAGGCTCCGGCACGGCCTTCGGCCGTGTCCCGCACCACGCCTTGCGGAGCCCGGACGCGCCTGGCCGGGTGCCGGAATCGCGGTGCTACACTCCCTGACCGATGCCGCGCAGGAAGACCGCCGGTGGCGACCACGACAACCTTGTCATCGTCGAGTCGCCCGCCAAGGCAAAGACCATCGAACGCTACCTCGGGTCCGGATACCGGGTCGTCGCGAGCTATGGTCATGTCCGCGATCTGCCCGCCAAGGCGCTCGGCGTCGACATCGAGCACGACTTCGCGCCACGCTACGAGCCGCTCAAGGACCGTCGCCGCGAGCTGGATCGGCTGACCGGCGAGGCGCAGCGCTCGGGGCAGGTCTGGCTGGCCACCGACCTTGACCGCGAGGGCGAGTCGATCGCCTGGCACATCGCGGAGTACGCGGGCCTGCCGCCCGACCGCATCCGCCGGGTGACCTTCAGCGAGATCACGCGCGGCGCAATCGAGGAGGCCTTCGCCCATCCGCGGACCATCAACCTCGACCTGGTCAACGCCCAGCAGGCGCGGCGCATCATCGATCGGCTCGTCGGCTACAAGCTGAGCCCGCTCGTGGCCAGCAAGATCCGGCGGGGGCTCTCAGCCGGTCGCGTCCAGTCGGTCGCGGTGCGCCTCGTCGTGGACCGCGAGCGCGAGATCTCCCGCTTCGTTGCGGAGGAGTACTGGACGATCGGAGCCGACCTGCGGCGCCGGGCCGGCGGGGCGACGTTCAGCGCCGAGTTGAGCCGGATCGACGGCGAGAAGGCACGGATCGGTACCGAGGCCGAGGCGAAGGCCCACGAGGCGGAGCTGCGGGCCGGCTCCCTGACCGTGGAGGCGGTCAACCGCAGCGAGCGGCGCAAGGCAGCCCAGCCGCCGTTCACGACCAGCACGCTGCAGCAGGAGGCATCGCGCAAGCTCGGGTTCGGCGCGAGCCGGACCATGCGGGCAGCGCAGTCGCTGTACGAGGGCGTCGCGCTGCCGGAGGGCCAGGTCGGGCTCATCACCTACATGCGCACCGACTCGGTGGCGATGGCATCCTCGGCCGCCGGCGAGGCCCGCCAGGTCATTGGCACGCGGTTTGGAGAGCCGTTCGTCCCCAAGCGGCCGAACAGCTATCGAACGCGGTCTCGCGGCGCGCAGGAGGCGCATGAGGCGATCCGGCCGTCGAGCTTCGAGCGATCGCCGGAATCGCTTCGCGGTCACCTGAAGCCCGACGAGCATCGGCTCTACGAGCTCATCTGGAAGCGCGCCCTGGCCAGCCAGATGGCCCCGGCACGGTTCGACCAGGTCGGGGTGGACGTTCGCTCGGGCCGCTACATCCTGCATGCCGGTGCGGCGAAGCGCGTCTTCGACGGGTACCAGGCGGTATACGTGGAGGGCCGCGACGAGGAGGAGGACGAGCGGCTGTCGGTGCTTCCCGACCTGCGGGTCGGCGAGGAGCTCGACCTGGTCGAGCTCACGAGCGAGCAGCATTTCACGCAGCCTCCCGCTCGCTACACGGAGGCGACCCTGATCAAGGCGCTCGAGGAGCGGGGCATCGGCCGTCCGTCCACCTACGCGCCGACCATGGAGACGATTCGCGCCCGGGGCTACGTGACGGTCGAGGAGCGGCGGCTGCACCCCACCGAGGCGGCCGAGCGCGTCACCGACCTGCTCGTCGAGCACTTCCCGGAGATCGTGGACCTCGACTTCACGGCCCGCATGGAGGAGCAGCTGGACGACGTGGCCCGCGGAGAGCATCAGTGGGTGCCCATGGTCCGCAGCTTCTAGGAGC
>CAYVLM010000094.1:2249-4013 GCA_964452225.1 uncultured Steroidobacteraceae bacterium
CCGTTCAACGAGAAGCTCGTCGAAGGCCGGGCCAAGATCGCCAAGCAGGTCGAGCTGACCGACGTGATCTGCCCCGTCTCCGGCCACCGGATGGTGAAGCGGTTCGGACGCAACGGCTGGTTCCTCGGCTGCAGTGCCTACCCCGAGTGCAAGCACACGATGCCCCTCGAGGAAGACGGCCAGGCCGAGGCGCTCCCCGAGATGCCGGGCGTCGGCGAGGTCTGCCCGCAGTGCGGCGAGGGGCACCTCGTGGCGCGGCGCGGCAGGTTCGGTCCGTTCGTCGGGTGCGACCGGTACCCCGAGTGCCGCTACATCAAGAAGGATGCGGCGGCGCCGGCCGAGCGCTTCGGCCCGTGCCCGAAGTGCGGGATCGGGACGGTGGTCACCAAGCGCGCGCGCCGGGGGCGCAGGCCGTTCTGGGGCTGCGAGCGCTACCCCGATTGCGACTACTCCACGTGGACCAGGCCGAGCACCGTCGCTCCGACGCCGTCGACCGATGGCGCCGGCGCGGATGGGGCGGACCAGCCGGCGACAGGCCAGGCGGCGGCTGCGCCGGGACGCCGGCGAGCGGCCGGGGCACCGCGCGGAGCCGCGGTCGGCGACGGGCGCGGTGGCTGACCAGCCCGGCGGCGAGGCGACGCTGGCGCTGGAGCGCTTTCTCGGCCATCTTGCGGGGCGGAACGCCTCGGAACGCACGATCGTGGAATACCGGCGGAACGCATCCGAGTTCCTGGGCTTCCTCGAAGCGCGGAGCGTGGAGTGGCGTCGACCGCCGCGGAGCGCGGTGCGCGCCTACCTGGCCGAGCTCGCTGACAGGGGCCTGGCCGCCACCACGGTCGGCGCCAAGCTGTCGGCCGTGCGGTCGTTCTACCGGTACGCCACACGCGAGGGATGGCTCGACTCCGACCCGCTGACCGGGGTGCGTACGCCCCGGCGCCCCAGGCGCCTCCCGCGCGTGCTTCGCGTGGAGGAGGCTGCTCGCCTGGTCGAGGCACCCCGGCTCGGTGACCGGTCGCGGCGGCATCGTCCGCCGCTGGAGCTGGACCGCGCCCTCACCTCGCGCGATGCGGCACTCCTCGAGCTCCTCTACGCGACGGGCATCCGCATCTCGGAGGCCGCCAGCCTGACCCTTGGGGCAATCGACCTGGCCCGGCGACGAATGCGGGTCACCGGCAAGGGAAACAAGGAGCGGGAGGCCATCTTCGGGCGGCCGGCCGAGCACGCCCTGCGCGCCTACCTTGCCCATGCGCGACCGCTCCTCGGCGAGCAGGCGGGCCGGTCCGGTCCACCGCGCAGCGACGCCGTCTTCCTCAACATCCGGGGCGGCGCCCTCTCGCCGCGCGGGGCACGCCTGGTCGTCGACCGCTGGGCCGAGGCGGCCGGGGTCCCGCTCGGAACCTCGCCGCACACGCTGCGACACTCGTTCGCCACGCACCTCCTCGAGGGAGGGGCGGACCTGAGAACGGTCCAGGAGCTCCTCGGGCACGCCAACCTCGCGACGACCCAGATCTCCACGCACCTGTCCGACGCGGCGCTGCGCAGCGCCTACCGGGCCGCGCACCCGCGATCGACGCGCCCGGCCGCCGGCCGCGCCGCGGTGCGGTGACCGGGACGCCCGCCGCCTGCTTCGCCGGCGAGGATCGATGGCATGAGTGATCCGGTTGCCGACCAGTCGGTCGGTCCGCCGGGCGGCGGCATGGGCCTGGGCGCGATCACCGACAGGATCGCGCCGGAGCGGGTGGAAGGGTTGCCCGTCGGCGAGGT
>CAYVLM010000094.1:4113-7390 GCA_964452225.1 uncultured Steroidobacteraceae bacterium
ACCAACGGCAAGACCACGGTGACCTGGCTGGTGGCCCAGCTCCTGCGGGCCGCCGGGAGCCGTCCGGGGCTGCTCGGGACGGTGAACGTCGGGGTGGGGGATGACCTTCAGGACAATTTGTCCCGGGCCACGACGCCGGAGGCGCTCGAGCTACAGGAGCTCCTGGCGCGGATGGTCGCCGCCGGCAACGACGTGGCGGTAGTCGAGAGCTCATCCCACGGCCTGGCCCAGGGCCGCACCCGCAACTGCCGGTATCGTGCCGGCGTGGTCACGAATCTCACCCACGAGCACCTCGAGTTCCACGGAACCTTCGAGGCCTACCGCGAGGCGAAGGCGCTCCTGGTGCGCGAGGCGCCCCTGGCCGTGCTCAACCGCGACGATCCCAGCTGGGAAGCCTTCAGGGCGGCGGCCCGGGACCGGGTGCTCAGCTTCGGGAGCCACCCCGAAGCCGATGTTCGGGCGACCGGGGTGGCAGCCGATGCCGGCGGCAGCACGGTCCGCATCGAGAGCCTCGCCTGGAGCGGCGAGCTGCGCATCGCGCTCCCGGGAGCGTTCAACGTGGAGAACGCGCTGGCCGCGCTCACCTTCGCGATCGGCTGGGGCATCGAGCCGGGGCTCGCCGCCGGGGCGCTCGCGGAGGCGCACGGCGTCGCGGGACGCATGGCTCCGGTCCGGGCGGGCCAGCCGTTCAGCGTCATCGTGGACTATGCCCACTCGCCCGACGCGCTCGACAAGGTGCTTCGCCAGCTGCGACCGATCACGACGGGGCGCCTGGTGGCGGTCTTCGGCTCGGCGGGGGAGCGTGACGTGCTCAAGCGGGCGGCGATGGGCCGCATCGCCGCGCAGCTGGCGGACCTGGTCATCGTCACCGACGAGGATCCCCGCGGCGAGGATCCCGACCTCATCAACCGCCAGATCGCCGACGGTGCCCGCGCCGCCGGGGCTGTCGACGGCACCAGCCTGTGGGTCGTGAACGACCGCCGCGCGGCGATCGCCCTGGCGATCGGGATGGCCGGTGAGGGTGACACCATCCTCCTCGCCGGCAAGGGGCACGAGCACTCCATCATCGGGGCCTCCGGGCCGGTCTGGTGGGACGAGGCTGAGGTGGCGCGGCAGGAGCTGGCGCGCGCCGGCTGGGAGGCGACCGATGGCTGAGCAGCCGATCGTCCGGCCGGCGACCGAGGCCGACCGCGAGGCCTGGCAGTCCCTTGCCGTCGAGCTGCCGTGGGGCGACGTGCTGCAGGAATGGGCCTGGGCGGAGGTCGCGGCGTTCGACGGCCAGCCGCAGCGCCGCTTCGTGGTGGAGGAGGCAGGACGGGTGGTGGCGGTCGCCGCGGCGCAGGTGCGCCCGGTGGGCCTCGGCCGCGCGTTCTGGTACGTCCCGCATGGCCCCGTCCTCGACTACGAGGATCCCGCCGCCGAGCGACGCCTCGCGGCGCTCGTCAACGGCCTGGCGGCCACCGCGCGGGCCGAGCGCGGCTTCGTGCTGCGGCTGGAGCCCCGGGTGGAGGCGGCCACCCGTGCCGCGGCCATGGTGGATGCGCTGGGCCTCCCGACCGTGCCCGAGACGTTGCAGACCCCGCAGACGCGGATGGTCGATCTGGCCGACGACGAGACGCTGCTGGCGAGCTTCGACAAGGACACCCGCTACGCGATTCGCCGCTCGGCCCGCGAGGAGGTCGCGACCCGGGTCATCGCCGACGTGGACGACGACGAGGCGGTCCAGCGCCTGCACACCATCGTGACCGACACCCTGCGCCGGGCGCGCTACCGCCTGCCCCACCTTGAACGTTACCGCATCATCTGGCGCTCCTTCGCCGCCGCGAACCGGGCGCGCATCATCGAGGCCTGGCACGAGGGACACCTCGAGTCCTCCGCCCTCACGGTGGTTGCCGACGGTCGGTCCTTCTACCTGTACGCCGGATCGGTCCGCGAGCAGCGCGGCGAGACGAAGCGCTTCCCGTCGTACGCCGTGCAGTGGCAGATGATGCGAACCGCCCGCGAGCTCGGCTCCCGCACCCACGACCTGTGGGGCGTGGCGCCCGAGGATGCGGGACCGGACCATCCGTGGTGGGGCTTCAGCCTCTTCAAGAAGGGCTTCGGGGGCCGCTACGTGCAGTGGATCGGCTCTCGCGAGCTGGTGATCGATCCGCTCTTCCATCGCCTGCGGCGGGCGGCGTTCGTGGTCCGCAACAGGGGGAGGGGATCGCCCACCCAGGCATAGCGCAATCACCCCATCGCTGGAGCGGCATCCCGGGCCTGCCGGGAGCGGCGGTCGTGCGTGCTACGATGCGCAGCCCATGGACCTTGCACGCCTGCGTGCGGCGCCCGCGGCCGTGGTCCACCGCCTTGCGCGCACCTCGGAGAGCGAGCCCGGACCGCACTCGCTGGACGACCTCCTTCTGGAGGCCCGTCTTCATCGGCCGAGCATCAACGTCGGCCTGATCGAGCGTGCCTACGAAATGGCGGAGACCGCGCATGCCGGGCAGCTCCGGGCATCGGGCGAGCCGTACGTGAGCCATCCGCTGGAGGTGGCCTACTACCTGGCCGGCCTCCAGATGGACGCCGAGACGCTGGCGGCGGCGCTCCTCCACGACGTCCCCGAGGACACGGAGATGACGCTCGCGGAGATCGAGAAGCGTTTCGGCCGCGAGGTGACGCGGCTGGTCGACGGCGTGACCAAGCTGTCGAAGTTCGGATCGGCCCGGTCGATGGAGGAGCAGCAGGCGGAGAACATCCGGAAGATGTTCATGGCCATGGCCGAGGACGTCCGCGTCGTGGTCATCAAGCTCGCCGACCGGCTGCACAACATGCGCACCCTCCAGTACCTGCCGCCCGAGAAGCAGACCCGGATCGCGCGCCAGACCATGGAGATCTACGCTCCCCTGGCGCATCGGCTGGGGATGTGGCAGATCAAGTGGGAGCTCGAGGACCTCTCCTTCAAGTACCTCGAGCCCGACGTCTATCGCAAGCTCGCGGACCTGCTCGCCGACCGGCGACGAGCGCGCGAGTCGTTCATCAACAAGAGCATCGGCATCCTGCGCCGCGAGCTGGCCAAGGTCGACATCGAGGCCGAGATCTCCGGCCGTCCCAAGCACCTCTACTCCATCTACAAGAAGATGGAGCGCAAGGGCGCCGAGTTCAGCGAGATCTACGACCTCCACGCCATCCGTCTCCTGGTGCGCGACGTGAAGGACTGCTACGCGGCTCTGGGCGTCGTGCACTCGCTGTGGCGTCCGATCCCCGGACAGTTCGACGACTACATCGCCATGCCCAA
>CAYVLM010000095.1:0-7388 GCA_964452225.1 uncultured Steroidobacteraceae bacterium
ACCTTCGCCAGCCGCAGCGCGGTCCTCGCCGGCGGTGCCGCGATCAAGGCCAGCGGCGCCATCCGCGAGCAGCTCCTGCGCTTCGGAGCCCACCTCCTCGAGGTGGACCCCGGCGACGTGGAGCTTGCCGACTCGTGCGTGAACGTGACGAACGAGCCGGGGCGCGGGATCAGCGTGCGCGACCTGGCGCGCTTCGCCTACCACCGGCCGGAGAAGCTGCCGCCGGGGATGGAGCCGATGCTCGAGGCGGTTGCATCGTACGACGCCGATCCGGGCACCGGCACCTTCGCCAACTCAGCGCAGCTGGCCGTCGTGGAGGTCGACCCTGAGACCGGCGCGGTGAAGCTGCTGCGCTACGTCGTCATCGAGGACTGCGGGCGGATGATCAACCCCCTGGTGGTCGATGGCCAGGTGCACGGCGGCATCGCGCAGGGGATCGGCGGGGCGCTGCTCGAGGAGCTCGTCTACGACGAGCAAGGCCAGCTGCTGACGACGACCTTCATGGACTACCTCGTCCCCTCGGCCACGGACATCCCCGCCATCGAGGTCGACCACCTCGAGACCCCCTCGTCGTTCACGCCCGGCGGCATGAAGGGCATGGGCGAGAGCGGCGCCATCGCCCCGGGCCCGGTGATCGCATCGGCCGTCGAGGATGCGATCCGGCCGTTCGGCCACGCCTTCGTCAACGTGCTCCCCATCACGCCGGAGCGCGTCTGCGGCTGGATCGCCGAGGCGCGGGCAGCGGCTGCTCCCGCGCCGGCTGATCCCGCCTGACCCATGGTCCGCGTCGCCAGCATCCAGCTCGAGATCCCGCCCGGCGAGGGGAAGGAGGAGCGCGTGGAGCGGGCAGCGCTCCTCGTGGAGGAGCAGGCCGGCACGGACCTCGTCCTGCTGCCGGA
This sequence comes from uncultured Steroidobacteraceae bacterium, assembly GCA_964452225.1. GTDB lineage: Bacteria > Chloroflexota > Limnocylindria > QHBO01 > QHBO01 > CAVXEH01. Next base: position 900 of record CAYVLM010000095.1, read on the forward strand.
GATCTGGAACGTCGGATACTTCGCCTTCGACGCCTACGACGCGGGCGCCGAGCCGCTCGAGGGCCCGACCGTGCGGCGCGTGGCGCAGGCGGCCCGGCGCATCGGCGCCTGGGTGATGGCCGGCTCGATCGTCGAGCGCGACGGTGAGCGGCTGCACAACACCGCCGTGCTGCTCGACCGCCGCGGGACGATTGCAGGTACGTACCGGAAGATCCACCTGTTCGGCTACGGATCCCGGGAGCCGGAGGTGCTGACCCGCGGTCGGCAGCCGGCCGTGGTCGACACCGAGTTCGGCCGGGTCGGAATGTCGACCTGCTACGACCTGCGCTTTCCCGAGCTGTATCGGGCCATGATCGATGACGGCGCGACGATGTTCCTGGTGCCGTCCGCGTGGCCGCACCCGCGGGTCGAGGCGTGGTCGGTGCTCAACCGCGCGCGGGCCCTGGAGAGCCAGGCCTGGTTGATCAGCGCCAACTGCACCGGCGGCCCGGGGGCCGGCTACTGCGGGCGCAGCATGGTCGTGGACCCGTGGGGGACCCCGGTCGCGGCGGCCGGCGTCCCGCCCACGGTGGTCACCGCCGAGATCGACCCCGGGATGCCCCAGCGCGTGCGCGCCGAGTTCCGTCAGCTCGACGATCGGGTCCTGGGGCAGGCCCGATGAGCGTGCTGCACTTCACCGATGCGTTGTCCGGGCGGGCGATCGACCTGGAGGTCCGGGACGTCGTCCTGGCCGGGTACACCGGGCGCGACCAGGCGGCCGTGCGCCGGCACGTCGAGGAGCTGGAGGCCCACGGCGTCAGGGCGCCGGAGCGGGTGCCCGCCTTCTACCGGGTAACACCGGAGCTGGTGGTGGCGGCGGACCGCATCGAGGTACTCGGCGGGAGTACGTCGGGTGAGGGCGAATACATCCTCTTCCGCGCCGATGGCGACCTGTTCGTGGGCGTCGGCAGCGACCACACCGACCGGGCCGTGGAGGCCCAGGACGTGGCGAAGTCGAAGCAGCTCTGCCACAAGGTGGTGGGCACATCGGTCTGGCGCCTGGCCGAGATGCGATCGCACTGGGAGCACGTCGTCCTCCGGTCGTTCGGGGACAGCGATGCGCACGCGTACCAGGCCGGGCCGGCCGCAAGCCTCCTCGACCCGGAGGAGATCCTGCGCCGTGTTGCGGCGCGAACCGGCACGGAGGGCGACGGGCTCCTCGTCTTCAGCGGCACCCTGCCGCTCCTCGGAGAGCTGGAATACGCCTCGCGCTTCCGCGTGGAGCTGGCCGACGAGGAGCACGAGCTGCGGCTGGAAGTGGCATATCGCGTCGAGGTGAAGGAGCTGCTGGATTAGCTGGAAGGTGGAAGATGCCGAAACCGGAGCTTGAGTTCTTCGATCCGCTGGAACGCTTCAGCTGGACGCCCGTGCCGGGGGTGGACGGGCTCTCCGAGATGACGCTCGCCCATGACCCCGACACGGGCAGCTACACGCGCCTGCTGAAGTTCGAGCCGGGAACCGACACGTCCCCGCAGGGGCTGCAGCGGCACGACTTCTGGGAGGAGATCTGGATCGTGTCCGGCGCGCTCCACGACCTGGGGATGGACAAGACGTTCCGCGCGGGCATGTACGCCTGCCGTCCGCCGAAGATGCCGCACGGCCCTTGGCGGGCACCGGAAGGATGCGTCACCTTCGAAGTGCGGACCTACCGGTAGCGAGGCATCGGCCAACCAGTCACTGAGGGGGCGAGGAGCACCATGAAGTTCGGCGTCTGGATTCCCTCCTACTGCTACCCCGGGCTCAGCTACGAGCGCGCCAGGTCCGAGGTCGGCGACTTCGCGCGCAAGGCCAACGACCTCGGGATCGACCTGTGGGTCATCGACCACCTGCTCCACGCGCCCGGGCTGTACGGCATGGCGTGGCTGGAGCCGATGGCGACGCTCACGTGGGCGGCCGCGCTGGCGCCGGATGTTCGCTACGGCACCGGGATCCTGGTCCTCCCGCTGCGCAACCCGGTGATCCTGGCCAAGGAGGTCGCCACCCTCGACTACCTGACGGGGGGCAAGTTCATCCTGGGGATCGGCGGCGGCTGGGACCCGGACGAGTTCCTGGCGGTCGGCACCCGCATCGAGGAGCGTGGGAAACGGACCGACGAGATCCTCTCCGCGGTACGGCTCCTGCTCACCGAGGACAACGTCAGCTTCAACGGGCAGTACTACCAGTTCGAGAACGTCACGATCGAGCCCCGCCCGCCGAAGATGCCCGAGATCTGGGTCGCCGGCGGTTCCCGTATCCCCGACCCGGAGTATCACGACGTGCCCGTGCTGGCCAAGGGGGTCCTGAACCGGGTCCTGGACGCCGACGCATGGATCTCGCGCTGCTCGGGGAACCAGGAGTGGATCAAGCGCGACTGGGGCCAGATCCGCGACGGGCTGGCGAGTCGTGGGCGGCCGGCGAGCTCGCTCACCTTCGCGCACACGAACTTCACGTACGTCGTCGACACGGCGGACCGGGACAAGGCCCACGGCATCCAGCGCCCGTACTTCGAGCAGGTGATGGGCAGCCATCGCACCTTCCAGCACCTGCAGGAGTGCTACCTGCTCGGGACGCCGGACGACATCGTGGAGCGGCTGAAGGACCTCGAGAGCGCGGGGTGCGAGTACGTTGTCCTGGGACCGACCAGCGACCAGCTCGACCAGCTCGATCTGATCAACGACCAGATCATCTCCGCCTTCCGCTGACGTCCGCCCGGCGGCACCCGGTGCCTGCGCTGGAACAGAATTGCAGCAGCGGTTGCGCGAATGCAATATTGTTCCCCAATGGCTTCACTGCACGAACGCCCGGCGAGCAGCGCGGTCGTCGCCATCCCAGCAACCGCGCGATGAATGCTCAGGCTTGACGCGCCGGACGGGCACATCGCCGTCCACTCGCCAGCCGAGATTCTGACGGCGGTCGTCCGCGTGCCCGACGACGTGGGCGGCAGGCTGCTGCGGGTGCTCGAGCCTGTGCGGCGGGCTCATCCGACGCATTACTACTACCCGCTCGAGTCGCTTCACCTGACTGTGCAGAGCTTCCGGGGCCTGTCGGAACGCTCCCCGGCATTCAGGGCCGCGGTCGACCGGCTCGGGTCTGCCGTCACCGCCTCGAAACCGCCGACCATCACCCTGCGTGGCATCGCACTGGCTTCCGTGTCGATCGTGACCTGGGCCACGGCCGACGGCTGGCAGTTCGATCGCGCATGGCGCGCGGGGACGTCCCCTCCGGGATCCGAATCCAGGACACTGCCCCCGCACGTGAACCTGGTCCGGCTTGCCGAATCGCCGAAGGCCAACCTTCGGAGGATCCTGGCTGGCATGGGGGCGATAGACCTCGGGGCATTCGCACCCGACGAGGTCGTCGTGGTGCGGTGCAACGCGGTCATGGCGCCCGAGTCCCTGGAGATTCTCCAGCACCTCGCCTTCCGCCGGCGGTCCGCGAGGCATCGCCCATGATCAGCGATCGGAGAGCCCGGCCATGAGCGATGGGGCCTCCGTGGGGGCACCCCTTCGGGTGGCGGTCCTCGGCTGCGGCAAGGCAGGCCGAGCCCAGATCCACTGGTTCGGGGCCGATCCGCGCACCACCGTCGTGTCAGTCTGGAACCGTACGAAGGCGACGGCCGACCGGGTCGCTGCCGAGATCGGCAGTCGGTCGCTGCGTTCCTGGGAAGAGGCTGCCGAGGACCCCGGAGTGGACCTGGTCAGCCTGTGCGGCCCGTCCTCGACGCGCGCCGAGCAGGCGGTGCGGGTGCTCGGCGCCGGCAAGCCGGTGCTGTGCGAGAAACCGATGGCGCGAACCCTGAGCGAGTGCGACGCGATGGTGGCCGCCTCGCGGGCCAGCGGCGCCCCGCTCTACTGCGTCTTCAACATGCGCTTCCACCCGGTGGTCGAGGGGGTCAGCTCAGCGCTTCGGAGCATCGGCGAGATCGTGTCGGTGGACGTCGCCTACACGCAGCACCGCAGCACCGTGAGCTGGCGGCACTCGATGGAGCAGGGCGGGGGGGTCATCAAGGAGCAGGCGGTGCACGTGTTCGACCTTCTCCTCCTGTGGATCGGACGCGTGAGCGAGGTTGCCGCGGAGATGCTCGTCGTGCACCCCGGGCGAGAGGCAGAGGACCACGGAGAGGTTCTTCTGCGCTTCGCATCGGGCGCCACGGGCCACGTGTACGCGAGCTACTGCGACCCTCGACCCGAGTTCATGACCGGCGCGCTGGTTGGCACCTCGGGTCGCGTCGAGTTCGTGCTGAGCCCCTACGATCCGGCGCTCAACGCCGTGACCATCAGCTCCAACGGCGAGATCACCCGCCTCGACCTGCGACAGGCGACGGATGGCGATCCGGTCTATCCCGGCCTTGCCGATGCCACCCAGCGTCTGATCAGCTTCGTCATCGACCGGGTGCTCGATCGGCAGCCCACCGCAATTGACGGCGCCGCGGGACGTGCCGCGATGGAGATCGTCGCGGCGGCATATGCCAGTGATCAGCGGCGGGCCAAGATTGCCCTGCCGTTCGAGGGCGCCGAGGCTCCGACCTCCGGGTGGAAGCCGCGTCACCTCGGTCGGAGCTCGCCCGCATGAACGAGGCCGTGGTCCGGACCGTCAACGGGGACGTGCCCGCCTCGGAGCTCGGTGCCTGCTATGCGCATGAGCACGTCCTCGTCGATGGTGGGGCGCTCGCCTACGCCAATGATGAGTACCTCCTGAGCGACCGACGGCGTGCCCGCTCTGAGCTGCGTGCCGCCAGGCTCGCGGGCCTCCGCTCGATGGTCGACGCGACTCCGTGCGGCTTCGGCCGGAACGTCATCGAGCTCGCCAGGATCTCCGACCAGACGGGCATCCACGTGGTCGCCGCAACCGGGCTGCACCTCGCCAGCTCCTACGTTCGTCGGCACTGGATCAGCGAATACTCGGCGCGGCAGCTGGAGGAGCTGTTTCTCGCGGACGTGGAGATCGGCATCGATCGCCACGACTACGTGGGGCCGTTCGTCAGGCGCGTCCCCCATCGGGCCGGGGTCATCAAGGTGGCATCGGCCGGAACGAGCCTGACCTCGGTGGAGAAGCGGGTCTTCTCTGCAGCCGCCCGGGCGAGCAGGCGAAGCGGGGCGCCGCTCCTCACCCATACCGACGGTCCGGCGTGCGGGGCGGCGCAGGTCGAGTTCCTGACGCGGGCGGGCGTCGTCCCGGACCGTATCGTCCTCTCGCACCTCGATCGCAGCAAGGACGTCAAGGCCATCGCGGACCTGGCGGCGCTCGGCGTGTTCGTGGAGCTGGATCAGGCGCCCCGCGACGCCGACGCGACCCTCCGCGTGGTCCTCGAGCTCCTCGATGCGGGCTGCGGCGCGCAGATCCTGCTCGGGATGGACATGGGACGCCGCCGGTACTGGCAGGCCTACGGAGGTTGGCCCGGGCTCGCGTTCCTGATCGAGACCTTCAGCGCCCGACTGCGGAGTTCCGGGTCGTCAGCGGACGAGGTCCATCGCCTGCTGGTCGACAATCCGGCGCGCGCCTTCGCGCTGCGGCCCGCCGCGCGTGGAGCGTCCACCCATCCGCACCAGGATGCCGCCATGGTGACGGCCCAGTGAGCCGGACGGTCCAATCAGCATCAGCCGCCGACACGATTCCGGGCGGCGACCTTGACGTGGCGCGCATCGGCAAGGATGGAGCGTTCTCCGCGCCGGGGCTCCTGGCCAGGATCCGCACCGTCGTGCCCTCGCTGCGGCCTGCGTACCGGCGGGTTGGCGAGTACCTCGTGGCACAGCCGAACCAGGTCGTCACCAGCTCGGTGACCGAGGTGGCCGGGGCGACCGGCACCTCGGCCGCCACCGTCGTGCGCCTGTGCCAGAAGCTCGGCCTGCGGGGGTTCCAGCACCTCAAGATCGCGCTCGCGCAGGACCTGGCTCCGGACGAGCGGCTTCACGTGAGCGAGCTGACGCACGAGAGCTCACCGGCCGAGATCATCGCGACTGTCACCCGTGTCGGTTCCCAGGGGCTGGCCTCGATCCCCGCGACCCTGGACCTGGAGCAGTTCACGCGTGCGGTCGAGGCCATGGCCGGTGCCGGGCGGATCGTGGTGGTGGGCGTCGGCTCGTCGGCCGCGGTCGCACAGGACAGCGCACTGCGCCTCACCACGATCGGGCTGAGCGCCGAGGCACCCCCGGACAACCATCACCAGCACCTGCTTGCCTGCCTGCTCGGCCCCCACGACGTGCTGCTGGCCATCAGCAACAGCGGCTCCACGCGCGAGACCGTCGAGAACGCGCGGACCGCATCCCGGGCCGGAGCCACAACGATCGCCGTGACCGGCTACCGCCGGTCGCCGCTGGCGGATGCGGTGGACATCAGGCTGGTTGCCGGGAGCCCGCACCTGCTGGCCATGCGCACCGAGTCCCTCGCCAGCAGACTCGTGCACCTCGCCGTTCTCGACGCGGTCGTCGTCGCCGTCGCCCTGGCCATGGGCGACCGGGCGAGCGGGGCGCT
>CAYVLM010000096.1:0-7335 GCA_964452225.1 uncultured Steroidobacteraceae bacterium
TCCTTGTTGAGCCGCCGGTTCAGGTGCAGCCCCTCCAGGACGAACTCGACGCCGCTCGCCGCCGAGGCCGGCGCCTCGCCGACCTCCAGCCGGCCGATGGCGCGCCGCAGCTCGGGGATCTCGCCGACCAGCTGCTCGTGGACGCTGCTCGGCACGTACTCCCCCACCTCGGCGGCCGCGCCGTTCTCGAAGCGCTCGATCAGCGGAGTCAGCTCGGAGAGGGCGAAGTGCCGGTTGAAGACGGTGACGGTGGCCCGTCCCACGAGCTTCTCCACGACCCGGTCCTCGCGCTCCTCGTCACCGAGCGTCTCCAGCTCGATCTTCCCGGCGGTCGAGGCCACCACCGCGGGCAGGTCGCTGATCCGCGGGGAGGCGGTCGCCTCGTTGAGGCGGACGGCCCGCTTGAGCGCCGCGGCCGAGAGGGTCTCGAGGTTGGCGATGCTGACCCGGACCGAGACCCCGGAGCGCTGGCTCACCTCGGACGAGCGGCGCGCGAGCTGGGAAAGCTCGGCCACGATCTCCTTCATGAAGCCGGGCGTGTGCACCGGGATCGACCCTGGCTCGGCCCCGCCATCGGCCTCCGCCGCGTCGAAGACGCTCGCCTCCTGCTCCATGATGGCGATCTCGGTAGCCGCGTCCTCCGGGTAGTGGGTCCGGATCTGGGCGCCAAAGCGGTCCTTGAGCGGGGTGATGATGCGTCCGCGGCTGGTGTAGTCCTCGGGGTTCGCGCTGGCGACGACGAACAGGTCCAGGTCGAGGCGGACCCGGTAGCCGCGGATCTGGACGTCCCGCTCCTCCATCACGTTGAGGAGGCCCACCTGGATCCGCTCCGCGAGGTCGGGCAGCTCGTTGATGACGAAGATCCCGCGGTGCGTCCGCGGGAGCAGCCCGTAGTGGATCGTGAGCTCGTCGGACAGGTAGCGCCCCTCGGCCACCTTCACCGGGTCGACCTCGCCGATGAGGTCGGCGATGCTGATGTCCGGGGTGGCCAGCTTCTCCGCGTACCGATCCTCGCGCGCGATCCAGGTGATGGGCGTCTCGTCGCCCCGCTCCGCAACGAGCGCCCGCGCATAGGGCGAGACCGGCAGGTACGGGTCGTCGTGGAGCTCCGCCCCGGCGATGGCGGGCATCCATTCGTCGAGGAGGCCGATGAGCGACCGCGCGATCCGGCTCTTTGCCTGCCCCCGCTCGCCGAGCAGGATGATGTCCTGGCCTGCCAGGATCGCGTTCTCGATCTGCGGCAGGACCGTCTCGTCGTAGCCGAGGATCCCCGGCAGCAGCGTCTCGCCCTGCCCGATGCGCGCGAGCAGGTTGCGTCGCATCTCGTCCTTCACGCTCCGACGCTGCCAGCCGGAGGCGCGCAGCTCGGCGATGGTGGATGCGGCGGGATGGGTCATGGAGAGGCTCCTTCGGGATCGCTGTGCAGGTCCCCTGCGGGATCGCTGCCGGAATCAGGGTACTCCGCGATCGCCTCGGCGACGGCAGGAGGGTCGCAGACGCCGGAGCCGGCGAGCGCATCGAGGAAGGCGGATCGGTGCACGAGCTCGCGCTCGAAGGCATCGGGCGCGATGCCCAGGCTCCCGGCCAGGACGGCGTACCCGGCCGGTTCGTGCACGAACGGCCTCGACCGACGGCCGTCGTCTCCGGCGAGGACGGGCGGCACGGGCAGCCGCTGCGCGCCGGTCAGGCGCGGGGAGCGCTCACCCTCCATGGCGGCCAGGCGTACCGGCTGGAGCCGGCCATCGGGATCCAGGCGGAGATGCCAGGCCCCCTCGCAGCGGCGGTACATGCCCTGTGGCGTCCGGTAGGCGGAGAACTGGAGGTAGACGGTCAGGCCGGCAAGGTCGGCATCGGTCGCACCGACCCCCTCCCGCAGCGCCGTGAGCGCCTCGTCGAGCGAGTCGGCATGCATGGTGGCCCCGATGCCGTACCCGCGTCCCGCGAGCTCCAGGGCGCCCTTGGCGTTCCGGCCCCAGACGTAGATCGGCAGGTGGTCGCTCATCTCGTTGACGAGCAGGTAGGTCCGCTCGGGTCCGTACTCCGCGGTCCAGCGCTGGTCGCTCCACCATCCGCGCAGGAAGAGGCCCACGGTGCCGTCGGGCAGGAAGTCGACGAGGGAGCTGAGCGTCGTGGTCTTGCCGGCCTGGGGCGCCTCGCTGGCGAGCATCACCCCCCGGCGCCGCGACACGACGGCCCACAGGGTGGCCATCAGCCGCGTGTCGAGGCTGCCGGTGCCGATGATCTGGACCGCGCTCATCGGCTCGGGCGGCGTCCAGTGGTAGCCCCACCACCCTTCCGGGAACCGGGAGAACCAGGCATCCATCGAGCCGGTCATTGGATGGGGCACGGTACCCGCGAGGTCGCCCGCGCGCAAGCGGAGGATCAAGACGGTTCGATCAGATGGTCAGGCGCCGAAGGGGTTCACCGGTCTGGCCCCGGTCCCCACCAGGATCGCCTTCGTCTCCGTGTAGAGGTCGAGCGCATCGACGCTCATCTCGCGTCCGTAGCCGGACTCCTTGTACCCGCCGAACGGCACGCCCGGGAACGCGGCGAAGGGGGTGTTGATGCCCACCGTGCCGCTGCTGATGCGCTGCGCGACGCGGTGTCCGCGAGCGGGATCGCCGGTCCACACGGTGGCAGCCAGCCCGTAGCGCACCGCGTTGGCGATGGTCAGCGCCTCCTCCTCCTCGGCGAAGGTGGAGACGGTCACCACCGGGCCGAAGATCTCCTCCTGGGCGACGCGCATCTCGTTGCGCACCGCGTCGATCACCGTGGGGCGAACGAACGCCGCGGCGTCGAGCCCGGGGCCGATGTCGCCGTCGGGCGCGCCCCCGGTCAGCACCGTCGCGCCGTCGGCGGTCGCCGAGTCCAGGTAGCCGAGGACGCGCGCGGCCTGCTGGCGGCTGATCAGCGACCCGACCTGGGTGCCCTCTACCAGCGGGTCGCCGACCCGCAGGGCGGCAGCCTTCTCGGTGAAGGAGGCGACGAAGGCGTCGTGCACCGGCTCGGCGACCAGGATCCGGGACCGCGCCTCGCACGACTGGCCGGCCGAGTAGTAGATGCCCCACAGCGAGCCAACGACCGCCGCGTCGATATCCGCGTCGGCGAAGACGAGGCTCGGCGACTTGCCGCCCAGCTCGAGCGAGACACGCTTCAGCCCCGCGGCGGCAACCGCGGCAATCCGGCGACCGGTCTCCGTCTCGCCGGTGAAGGCGATCTTGTCGATCCCCGGATGGCCTGCCAGCGCCTCGCCGACCTCGCCACCGGGGCCGGTGACGATGTTGAAGACGCCGGGCGGGATTCCCGCCTCGAGAGCGAGCCGCCCGAGCTCGAGGGCGGTCAGCGGCGTGGCCGACGCAGGTTTCATGACCAGCGTGCAGCCGGCCGCCAGCGCGGGGGCCAGCTTCCAGGCCGCCATCATGAACGGGTAGTTCCAGGGGATGATCGCCGCGACCACGCCGACGGGCTGGCGGAGCGTGTACGAGACGGTCGACGGGTTGACGACGAAGGAGCGGCCGTAGAGCTGCTGCGCCGCGGCGGCGAAGAAGTCCAGGTCGGCGACCGCCTGGCGGATCTCGGAGAGCGCCTGCCAGCGCGGCTTGCCGTTGTTGCGCGTCTCGAGCTCGGCGAGCCGGTCCGCGTCACGCTCGATCAACTGCGCGAGCCCGGTCAGCATGCGCGAGCGCCTGGCCGGGCTCGTCCGCGCCCACTTGCCGCCGAGCGCGGTCCGCGCTGCGGCCACCGCCGCGTCGACGTCTGCCGCGGTGGCGCGGGCGACCTCGGCGAGAGGCTCGCCGGTCGCCGGCGAGAAGGTGGTGAAGGTGGCGCCGTCCGCGGCCTCGCGCAGCTCGCCGTCGATCAGGAGCCGGGCACGGTCGCGGGCGGTCTCGGTGGTGGACATGTGCTGATGGTAGCGTGCGTCATCGGTAAGATGCCGCCATGCCCACGGCACCCGAGCGGCCCATTCTTCGCGGCGAGCGCGTCTGGCTGCGTCCGTTCGAGAAGGAGGACGCCCTGAGCGACTCCCTCGAGGACGCCGACCTCGCGCATTACGCCGGGTTCATCCGGTCCTTCTCCCGCGCGGAGACCGAGCGCTGGCTGGAGCGCGGCGGCGATGAGGCCGGGTTGCAGTTCGCCATCTGCCTCCTCGGCGGCACCGATGCCATCGGCAACGTGGGCCTGCGCGGGATCGACCGGCTCAACGGCTCGGCCGAGGTCGCCATCGCGCTCCGGGACGCGAAGCGCTGGGGCAAGGGGCTGGGCACCGACGCCATGCAGGTGATCCTCGACTTCGGCTTCGGCGAGATGCGCCTGGAGCGGATCTGGCTGCGGGTCTTCGACTACAACGAGCGCGCGGTGCGCTCCTACCTCAAGGCCGGGTTCGTGCACGAGGTGCTCCTGCGGCACGATCGCTTCCATCGCGGCGCGTACCACGACGTCCACCTGATGGCCATCACCCGGCCGGAATGGGAGGCGCAGACCCGCAGGCGAAGCTGGGACTACTGACCCCGGCTCACGCTACCCGCGGCAGCTCCAGGAGGAAGGTCGTCCCCGCCGGCCCGGTCTGTTCGACGCTGATTCGCCCGGCGTTGGCCGCCAGCAGCTCCCGCGCAATGGTGAGGCCGATGCCGCTCCCGCCCCGCCCCGCGGCCGGACCGGTCGACGCGGGCCGGGCCCGATCCGCGCGGTAGAACCGCTCGAAGACGTGGGGCAGGTCGTCCGGCGCGATCCCCGGACCCTCGTCGCTCACGCGCACCTGGGCCACCGTCGGCGTGGCCCAGACCGCGACCCGGACGCTCCCGCCGGCTGGCGAGTGCTGGATCGCGTTCGTCACCACGTTGCGCAGGGCGCGCCCGAGCTGGTCCGGGTCGACCTCGGCCCGGACCGCGGGCGGCGGGTCGACGGCCAGCGCGACGCCCCGGTCGCGGGCAAGCGCCTCGACGGCTCGGGCCGCCTCGGTGGCGGCGGCGCCCAGGTCGACCCGCTCGGGCCGGCGCTGCAGTGAGGCCGACTCGGCGCTCGCCAGCTCGCCCATCTGCCCGATGACGCTGCCCAGCGCCCCTGCCGCGGTCCGGGCGACCTCGAGCTGCTCACGGTCGATGGGGACCACGCCGTCGAGCATCGCCTGCAGCTGGGACTCGAGCACCGTCGCCGGCGTGGCCAGGTCGTGTGCGGCGTCGCTGGCGGCGCGCCGGCGCAGCATCTCGGAGCGGCCGAGGCGGTCGGCCATGGCGTTGAAGGCGTCCGCCAGCTCCGCCGACTCGCGATCCGGTCCGCCCCCGGCCCGTGCCGAGGGATCGCCGCCGCCGAACCGGTGCGCGGCCTCGGCGACCGTGCGGAGCGGTCGCGTGAGGCGGTTCGTCCCGTACAGCGCCAGCAGCACGATGCCGATCACGCTGAGCAGGCCCGCCGCGATGAGGGTCACGTCGAAGACCCGGAGGAACCCGCGATCGGCCGAGGAGGCGGGCAGGTCCACGGCGACGGCGCCCAGGGTCGTCCCGCCCGACACGATCGCCGACTCCAGGTGGGTGACCTGCCCTGTGGGCGCGTGGCCCAGGGCGAGGATCACGTTCCCGTTCGGGCCAAGGATGGTCAGCTCGCCGCCCAGGCTGGTGGCCAGGCGCTGCACCTGGGCCCGGATGCGGGCCAGCGCGCCGACCCGCGTCTGCGCATCCGAGAGGATGCTGACCAGCCCGTCCGCGGCGGTGTCGAGGCGCTCCTGCTGCTGGGTGCGGAGGGCCGATTCGTAGCTGCTGCTGACGACCCGGTTGACGACGACGCCGGTGACGAGGAGCACCGCGAGCACGATGCCGGCCAGGAGCAGGGCCAGGCGCCAGGCGAGCGAGCCGCCTCGCGGCTGCGGCGGCGTGGCGGGCGGCGGAACGGTGGCGGGCGCCGGAACGGTGGTGGGCGGCGGAACGGTGGTGGGCGGCGGAACGGTGGCGGGCGCCGGCGCGGGGACGCTCATGATGGATCGGGCTCCGCCACAAGGCGGTAGCCGGCCTGCGGAACGGTCTCGATCAGCCACGGGGCGGCCGCATCGTCTCCCAGCTTCCGCCGCAGGTTGGCCACGTGGACGTCCACCACCCGGTCGTACACTTCCTCGGGTCGGCGGGCAACGGCCTCCAGGAGCTGCTCGCGGGTGAGCACCAGCCCGGGGTGGCGCGCCAGCGCCAGGAGCAGCCGTGTCTCGCCCGGGGTCAGACGACCGTCGGTCCCATCGCGCCCGGTTTCGCCCAGCGTGTAGCGCCGGCTGACCGGGTCGAGCACCAGCCGTCCCTCCGCCAGGGAGAGGATCTCCGGCGCCCGCGCCGGCGCCGGCTGCGCAGGCGCCGAACGACGGAGGATCGCAGCCACGCGCGCGGTGAGCTCGTGGGGGTTGAAGGGCTTGGCGAGGTAGTCGTCCGCCCCCATCCGCAGCCCGGCGATCCGTTCCGCGTCGCTGCGCTTGGCTGAGGTGATCAGGATTGGCACGTCACCGTGCTCGCGCAGGCCCTCGAGGACCGTCTCGCCCTGCATCCCGGGCAGCATGAGGTCCAGGACGACGAGGTCGGCGCCATCGGCCTCGAAGGCGGCCAGCGCCGCCCGACCGTCTCCCGCGTCGGTCACCACGTAGCCCTCGCGCTCGAGATACAGGCGCAGCAGTGCGCGCAGGCGCGGCTCGTCCTCCACGATCAGGATCCGTGCCCGCGCTGCCATGGCACGCATCCTAGCCGTCGCGCTGTTCAGGAGATGTCAAGACCGCGGCCACCGATCTTGACCCGATCTTCACGCCGCCTGGCGAGGCTGGGGTCAAGCCGAGCGGTCGAGGAACGGCCGCGAACCAGCCAGAAAGCGAGATCAACCGATGAAGAGCCTGAAGATCCTCGGGGGCGCCGGCGCCCTCGTCGCGGCCGCCGTGGTGGGCGGCACGCTCATGAGCGCGGTGTCCGCCCATCCGGGCACGACCACCACGCCGAGCACCGCCGGGACGGTCGCCACCGGCACCCAGCCCGGCCAGTACTGCACCGAGTTCCTCGACCAGTTCGCCGCCAGTCTCGGGGTCGACCCGTCCGCGCTCACCCCGGCCGCCAAGGATGCCGCCAAGGCGACGATCGACGCGGCGGTCGCCAACGGGGACCTGCCGCAGGCGATCGGCGACGCGATCAAGCAGCGCATCGACAATGCCAGCGGCACCGGATGCGCCTGGCTCAACGCGCGGTGGCAGGCGGTCGTCCGCAACGTCGTCCAGCGTGGCATCGGCCATGACATGCTCACCGCCGCCGCCGATTCGCTGAACATGACGCCCGCCGACCTCCGGAGCGCCGTCACCTCGGGCGAGTCGCTCAAGAAGAT